>NZ_JAVIYT010000001.1:7500-145000 GCF_031453245.1 Siphonobacter sp. SORGH_AS_0500 | reverse complement strand
GGAACAGCCCAAACCAGTTCCGTTACGGCGGGATTGGGGTTGTAGGACTGCTTATTAGGAGCTAATTGAAGTTGAATGATCTGGGAAGGTCGGCCATAGCAGGTGATAGCCCTGTAGACGTAAAGGTTAGTGACGTAGCAGTATCCTGAGTAGGTGGGGACCGGTGAAATCCCCTCTGAATCCGGCGGCACCATCCGCCAAGGCTAAATACTCCCGAGAGACCGATAGTGAACGAGTACCGTGAGGGAAAGGTGAAAAGTACCCCGAACAGGGGGGTGAAAAGACCCTGAAACCGCACGCTTACAAGCGGTCGGAGCTTCGTAATGAAGTGACGGCGTGCCTTTTGCATAATGACCCTACGAGTTGCGGTTACTGGCCAGGTTAAGTATTGAAGATACGGAGCCGAAGCGAAAGCGAGTCTGAAAAGGGCGAAACTAGTCAGTGGCTGCAGACGCGAAACTTTGTGATCTACCCATGACCAGGTTGAAGTGTCGGTAACACGACATGGAGGACCGAACCAGTTGACGTTGAAAAGTCTTTGGATGAGTTGTGGGTAGGGGTGAAAGGCCAATCAAACTGAGAGATAGCTCGTACTCCCCGAAATGTTTTTAGGAACAGCCTTGGGATAGAGTTATACGGAGGTAAAGCTACCGATAGGACTAGGGGGAGTCAAATCCTACCAAATCCTGACGAACTCTGAATGCCGTATAATATGCCCAGGAGTGAGGGCTGGGGTGCTAAGGTCCCAGTCCGAGAGGGAAAGAACCCAGACCATCCGCTAAGGCCCCTAAATCAGGGCTAAGTTGAACAAAGGAGGTCCGACTGCAGAGACAGCCAGGATGTTAGCTTGGAAGCAGCTATTCATTTAAAGAGTGCGTAACAGCTCACTGGTCGAGCGGGGCGGGCATCGATAATAAACGGGCATCAAGTCTTGTGCCGAAGCGATGGAAGTAGTAATACTTGGTAGGGGAGCATTCTCAGGACAGTGAAGGTGTCGCGGCAAGCGATGCTGGAGTGCTGAGAAAAGCAAATGTAGGGATAAGTAACGATAAGAAAGGTGAGAAACCTTTCCGCCGTAAGGATCAGGATTCCTCAGCTATGCTAATCAACTGAGGGTTAGTCGGGGGCTAAGGGGTTAGCGAAAGCGAAGCTTCGATGCACAGCAGGTTAATATTCCTGCACTTACACTGGTGCGAGACAATGACGGAGCATATGGGTTCCTACGTACGGACGGAAGTGTGCGTGGAGCTGAGCCCGCAAGGGCAAGGCGAAGGGACGAGTATTCTTCCAAGAAAAGTTGTTTAGCTATAGCCAGCCGTAACCCGTACCGTAAACCGACACAGGTATCCGGGTAGAACATACCAAGGCGCTCGAGTGAATCACGGCTAAGGAACTCGGCAAATTAACCCTGTAACTTCGGGATAAGGGGAACCACAGCGATGTGGTCGCAGAGAAATGGCCCAGGCGACTGTTTAACAAAAACACAGGGCTTTGCTAAAACGAAAGTTGACGTATAAGGCCTGACACCTGCCCGGTGCTGGAAGGTTAAGAGGGGATGTTAGTCGCAAGGCGAAGCATTGAATCGAAGCCCCAGTAAACGGCGGCCGTAACTATAACGGTCCTAAGGTAGCGAAATTCCTTGTCGGGTAAGTTCCGACCTGCACGAATGGTGTAACGATCTGGGCACTGTCTCAGCCGTGAGCTCGGTGAAATTGTAGTAGCGGTGAAGATGCCGCTTACCCGCCACGGGACGGAAAGACCCCGTGAACCTTCACTACAGTTTTGCACTGACTTTTGGTAACTGGTGTGTAGGATAGGTGGGAGGCTATGAGTCGGTGTCGCTAGGCATCGAGGAGCCAACGTTGAAATACCACCCTCCGGTTGCTGGGAGTCTAACATTAGATTGGACAATGCATGATGGGTAGTTTGACTGGGGTGGTCGCCTCCAAAAAAGTATCGGAGGCTTTCAAAGGTACCCTCAGCACGCTTGGTAACCGTGCGTAGAGTGCAATCGCAGAAGGGTGCTTGACTGTGAGGCAAACAGGCCGAGCAGGCACGAAAGTGGGAGATAGTGATCCGGCGGTTTCCGAATGGAAGGGCCGTCGCTCAAAGGATAAAAGGTACTCCGGGGATAACAGGCTGATCTCCCCCAAGAGCTCACATCGACGGGGAGGTTTGGCACCTCGATGTCGGCTCGTCACATCCTGGGGCTGGAGAAGGTCCCAAGGGTTCGGCTGTTCGCCGATTAAAGTGGCACGCGAGCTGGGTTCAGAACGTCGTGAGACAGTTCGGTCCCTATCTGTGGTGGGCGTTGGAATTTTGAGAGGGCTTGACCTTAGTACGAGAGGACCGGGTTGAACCGACCGCTGGTAGACCAGTTGTTCCGCCAGGAGCACCGCTGGGTAGCCACGTCGGGTGAAGATAAGCGCTGAAAGCATCTAAGTGCGAAACTTGCCTCAAGATGAGAATTCCTATGAGAGCCGTCAGAGACGATGACGTTGATAGGCTACAGGTCTAAAGTTGGTGACAACAAAGCCGAGTAGTACTAATGCCTCCAAGACTTCTTTTTAAATTAACTTTATTGCTACTTAGGTATACTTTTCTGTTTTTCACATCACGTTCAAAAGAGGGAACACCTCGATAGGCATCGGAAGCTGACTCTACGGAGTCATCAACCAAAAGAGCCAATGGCGATCATAGGGCGGGTGTTCACCCCTTCCCATCCCGAACAGGGCCGTTAAGCCCCGCTCCGCCGATGATACTGGGTTTACCCCCGGGAAAGTAGGTAATCGCCTCCCCCTTATATTCTAACGACTCCTGCCGGGATGCAGGAGTCGTTTTTGCTTTTACTCCCTAGTCTAGATACTACTATCTTATAACTGTTACCCCCGCTGGAGTATAATTACCTTATTTCACTGCCCATACTTACTGCTTGCGAAATACCAGTCCATCCATATACAATCTAATAACTCTTAAAGCATATACTTAGTATTTTACCTCAGTCTATTCAGTAATTAAAAGTTCTTTTATTCCATTATCCTTTAGGACTCTTTCTTTTAAATTCATAATCTTGTCAAAAATGGATTGTTATGAATTTAGATCTTACTGGAAAAAATGCCTTGGTTGGAGGTAGCACTCAAGGACTCGGCTGGGCTACTGCTGTAGAATTGGCTTTACTCGGAGCTAATGTTACCCTTATTGCTCGTAATGAAAAAAGTCTTCAGTCAAAGGTTTTACTTTTACCTAATTCCGGTAAGCAAACGCATACTTATTTAGTAGCTGATTTTTCTGATCATTTACAAGTAGAAAGTGTAGTTAAGAGTTATCTCCAAACGTCTTCTTTTCATATTCTTATTAACAATACGGGTGGCCCTGCTGGAGGTCCCTTGCTTAATGCTTCTCCAGAGGATCTTCAGAAAGCGTTTTCTGCTCATGTTATTTGCAACCAGTTACTGACGCAATTATTAGTACCCGGTATGAAGCAATCAGGATATGGTCGCATTATCAATATTATTTCTACTTCTGTTAAAAGTCCACTTGAAGGATTAGGTGTATCTAATACCATTCGGGCTGCTGTGGCTAACTGGTCAAAAACTTTGGCTAATGAGCTAGGGCCGTATGGTATTACGGTTAACAATGTTCTTCCCGGATCGACAGATACAGGCCGCCTTGCTTCCATTATTAAAACAAAAGCTCAGACTACTGGTAAATCAGAAGAAGAAGTTCGGCAACAGATGGCCGACGAAATTCCAGCTCGCCGGATTGGTACGCCTGAAGAATTTGGAGCCGCTGCCGCCTTTTTATGTACGCCTGCCGCTTCTTATATTAATGGAATTAACCTGCCCGTAGACGGTGGTCGTTTAGGCTGTTTATAAAATTATGTTACAGGATTTCGTCCAACCTACCTTCTTAAAAAGGGGAGACAAGGTTGCCATTACTGGTTTGGCTAGTAAGATCGATAATGATGTTTACATTAAACCAGCCCTAGAGCTTCTTCATCAATGGGGGGTAGAAGTTGTAACAGGCCAGTCTTTACATGAAGAATGGTTTGCTTTCGCCGGTACTGATTCCATTCGTCAGAACGATTTTCAAACGTTTCTAGATGATTCTTCTATCAAAGCCATTTTCTCTGCTCGTGGGGGGTATGGTTCTTCACGTTACCTGGACAAAGTTGACTTCACCCGATTCAAAAATGATCCCAAATGGATCATTGGCTTTTCGGATATTACTGCGGTTTTGTCCCATGCATTGACCTTGGGTATTCAAAGTATTCACGGACCTATGCCTAAAACGTTTTTCCAGGATGAAACGGGATCATCATTGGAGTCGCTTCGCAAGGTATTATTTGGAGAACTTACTAGTTATCAGTTTGAGCCGCATACGCTTAATCGAGTCGGGAATGCCGATGGGATTTTATTTGGAGGAAACCTATGCCTATTAGCTCATCTGATTGGTTCAAAGTCGGACGTGGATACGGCAGGAAAGATATTATTTCTGGAAGATGTTGATGAATACCATTATTCGGTGGATCGATTAATGGTTCAGCTTAAGCGAGCTGGCAAACTGGATCAACTGAAAGGATTATTGATCGGCAGTTTTTCAGATATGAAAGATAATGCTGAAGATTTTGGAATGACCCCCTACGAGATCATTCGTCATTGGACCCAGGAATATGATTATCCTATCGCTTTTGGCGTTGGAATCGGTCATGAAGCTAAAAATCTGGCGATGCCCGTGGGTCGACCAGTTCAGTTTGGTGTTAATGAAAATTCTGTTGAGCTAAAGTTTTAAACGAGTAACATCGTTAATACGCCCGCCATCATGATGTACTTACAAAGAGAGCTCAGGAAGGCGAAATCCTGCTTGGTATCAGCGTAGAAAAGCCGGTATGCTACAAAGAGGATTGGAATAGAGATAATCATGAAAATATAAGCCAGCGTAGGAGCATGCAACGGTTTAGTCATGGAAAAAAGTGTAAAAAGAAACAAAGCAATCAAGCCTAGCAGAAAATACTTCGTACGTACCAATCCCCAGCGGATGGGTAAGGTTTGACAACCAAAGCTTGCGTCTCCTTTCACATCTTCCATGTCTTTAATGATTTCCCGGATCAATGAAATGGTAAAAGCAAATAGGGCATAGATATATACTTCACGTTCATTAATCTGATAGTGCACGGCCAGAATGATCAAAGAAAGAGCCGTCAAAAAGGCGACCATAAGGTTACCCCAGAAAGGTAATCGTTTGAGGTGATTCGAGTAAATCCAGAGAAAAAAGAACGCACAGGTATTGATTAAAAAAACCTTTTTATCTACTAAACCTCCCGCAGCAATTCCCATGAAATTGAGAAAAAGGTTAATGCCCATAGCCCAGCGTCTTTTCAAATAACGGCCAATGATAACCTGATCGGGTTTGTTAATTAGGTCAATTTTAATGTCATAATAGTCATTGATGATGTAACCCGCCGCCGCAATACAGGTAGTAGAGAAGATTAACCAGAATAAATGTTTATCCCGAAAGCCTTCATACCAGGCTGTTTCCGGGTGAATTAAACAGGCATATACTAAATATTGGGTAATGGCCAGAATGAGTAAATTCGGCCAACGAACCAGACGCAGGAATCCACTAACAATTTGATTATTAGTAGGTTTGGGTTTATGACGCATACCGCGAGTCGCTTGTAATAATTCAGGATAACCTTTTGATACGGAAACAAGTAGCTTAAAAACTATCCAATGTGGATTCAAAATTAATAGACGAGAGTTTGCTTCTACGAAACCAACCCTTAAATCATTCTGTTGTAGCTCTGACTAAATGTTATCACTATGAATATCGGCATTGTGTGCTATCCAACCTTCGGTGGAAGCGGAGTAGTAGCCACTGAGTTAGGAAAAGCACTCGCCAAAAATGGGCATCGCGTTCACTTCATTACCTACAGCCAGCCCCCGAGGTTAGATTTCTTCAATGAAAACGTCTTTTATCACGAAGTTTTTATTCCCTCGTATCCTCTTTTTCAGCACCCGCCCTATGAATTGGCCCTTTCCAGTAAAATGGTTGAAGTGGTCAAAAATCATAACTTGGATTTGCTACATGTGCATTATGCTATTCCGCATGCTTCGGCGGCTTATATGGCCAAACAAATCCTGAAAACGCAAGGCATTCATATTCCTATCATTACTACCCTGCATGGAACAGACATTACTTTAGTTGGTAAAGATCCCTCTTTTGAGCCCGTAGTAACCTTCAGTATTAATGCTTCAGACGGTGTTACAACGGTTTCTGAAAGTTTAAAGCAGGATACTTACGATCAGTTCCCTATTGAACGGGATATTGAAGTAATTCCTAACTTTATTGACCTAGAGCGTTTCCGCAAGCAGAAAAAAGATCACTTCAAGACCGCTATTGCTCCCAATGGCGAAAAAATATTAGTGCACACCTCTAATTTCCGGAAAGTAAAACGCATTGAAGACATCCTTCAAATGTTTGCTATTCTGCGGAAACAGACCTGTGTAAAGTTATTATTAATTGGGGATGGTCCCGAGCGGGTAGGCTTGGAAAAACTGTCCCGTGATCTGGGCATTAGTGCAGATGTCCGTTTCTTGGGTAAGCTTGACGCCATTGAAGAAGTGCTTTCCATTGCCGATATATTTGTCATGCCGTCCGAAAAAGAAAGTTTTGGCTTGGCTGCACTGGAAGCCATGGCTTGTGAAGTGCCGGTTATTTCTTCTGATGCCGGAGGCATTCCTGAAGTGAATATTCCGGGAAAAACGGGCTTTCTTTCAGCTATTGGTGATTACGAAGATATGGCTGAAAAAGCAGCCATTATTCTGCAGGATGATCAATTACCCATTTTCAGAGCTAATGCCTTGGCTCGGGCGAAAGAATTTGACATTAATATTATTCTTCCGCGGTATGAATTTTTCTACGAAAAGATTCTTAAGCAAACCAGTGTATCGGGGTATGAGGTAGCTAAATAGTGGAATAAGCCCTGATTAACAGTATCTTTTTCAACCTATAAGCGTATGCATTATTCAGGTATTCCCAAGACTTCCCAAAAACGGGTAGTAATCATCGGTGCTGGCTTTGGTGGCTTGGCCCTGGCTCGTAAACTAGCCAAATACACCGACATACAAACCGTTTTACTGGATAAGAATAATTTCCATCAGTTTCAGCCACTGTTTTATCAGGTAGCCATGGCGGGACTGGAGCCGAGTTCTATTGCTTTTCCTTTGCGAAAAGTATTTCAGAGCCTGGCCAATGTTCATATTCGGGTTACGCAGGTTGAACATATTGATACTGACCATCGACTGGTGCATACGTCAACCATGGGTGACATCAGTTACGATTACCTCGTGATTGCGGCGGGAGCGGAGACGAATTTTTTCGGGATGAAGAATATCATTGAACGGGCCTTACCTATGAAATCCGTGGGAGAAGCTCTGGCTCTGCGAAATCGCATGCTGGAAAACTTCGAACGGGCTTTGATTTCAGATGACATGGACGAACGGCAGGGGTTAATGAATGTCGTCGTCGTGGGGGGCGGACCTACAGGTGTGGAATTATCCGGAACGCTGGCGGAAATGAAAATGCATATTTTGCCGAAGGATTATCCAGAACTGGATTTCCGGCAAATGCAGATTTACCTGGTGGAATCAGGAGCTGAGTTACTTGGACCGATGTCGCGGGAATCTCAGGTCAAATCGGAGCAGTATCTGAGGAAATTGGGTATTAATGTCATGCTTAATAACCGGGTTACTGATTTTGATGGAAAATTTGTGTATTTACTTGACGGTAACAAACTCCGAACGGATAACCTGGTCTGGACGGCGGGAGTAAAAGCAGCGACTTTTGAAGGAATCCCCAGTGAGGTTTTAGGGAGAGGTGGTCGGATGAAGACCAACGAATTTTGTCAGGTAGAAGGTTACGATACTATTTTTGCCATTGGTGACATTGCTTTGGTTTCTGGTGATGATAAATTTCCTAATGGTCACCCACAGTTGGCTCAGCCTGCCATTCAACAGGGAAAACTCTTGGGTGATAATCTGGTAAGGCTATTAAAAAAAGAACCCTTGAAGCCTTATAAATACAAAGATTTAGGCTCAATGGCGACGGTGGGACGGAATCTGGCGGTAGTGGATTTACCCTTCTGGAAATTTCAGGGATTTTTGGCGTGGTTAACCTGGATGTTTGTTCACTTAATGTCCATCGTAGGCGTTAAAAACCGACTTATGATTCTTATCAACTGGGTTTGGAATTACATTACCTACGATCAATCGCTACGATTAATCATCCGATCGAAGGAGCCTGACGTGAAATCCCAGCCCCAGGAAGCCGAGCCTACACCGATCAATCCCTCATAATTCGAAATTTACGGTAGAAAAAAGGGCTTTTGGCCGTACCTTTGCTAGTAATAGTACTACATTTTTCTACACCATTTAGTCTTTGTGTAGCCATGGAACCACAGAAAATTAAGCCGAAAAACAACGGCAGTAAACAACTCTTCGACAATCCAATTCTGGAAGCTTTATCCAGAACGCACATTTCCATTCCAGTCTCCATGTTCTTCATTCTTGGAGGCGTTTTAGGCTGGTATGCATTTACGCACACGGATTTATCCAATTGGGCTATCGGCATTTTGTTCTTCACGGGCGTAATTGCCTTTACTTTTGTTGAATACTGGATGCACCGTAGTGTGTACCACATTGAGCCAACTACCCCGGCTCGGGCGAAGTTTCAGTATACCACGCACGGGGTTCATCACGAATACCCAAAAGATAAAAGCCGCCTGGCGATGCCTCCGATTCTGGCAGCCATCATTGCCGGAACCTTATTCCTGATTTTCTTCCTGATTATGGGCGAAGCGGCCTACGCCTTTTTCCCCGGATTCATCTGGGGTTATGCAGGGTATCTGTTAGTGCATTACTGCGTTCACGCGTATGCTCCTCCCAAGAATTTTCTGAAGCATTTGTGGATTAACCACGCTATTCACCATTATAAAGATGGTAACGTGGTTTTTGGCGTTTCTTCGCCCCTGTGGGATTATGTGTTTAATACCATGGACGATAAGCATCAAAAGAAAGATACAAGTAAGGCGATGGAAACGCTTTAAGTATTTCCTGAACTTTTCATAAGTAACGAGTCGTTCTTTCCCAGAGCGACTCGTTTTGCTATTTAATAGACGGCTTAAAATTTCTAAAAGGCACGATTGCCGTCTGGTTTCTTCGTTATTTTGTACGTATGGTTGAGAAGCGTTGGTCCTATCAGAAACTCCCGGAAACTTCTGAAGATAAACAAACCGTCGAGTTGTTGGCTCAGGCGATTAATGTAAATTCTTTTTTAGCTACGTTGCTCTGGCAGCGGAACATTCGGGAATTTGATAGTGCGAAATCATTTTTCAGACCTCAGCTCAGCGAATTACACGATCCGATGTTAATGAAAGACATGGATCGGGCGGTAGAGCGATTAACACTGGCTCTAAATCGGGGCGAAAAAATTCTGATTTACGGCGATTATGATGTAGATGGAACTACATCCGTAGCCTTATTCTATGGGTATCTGAAAACCTTCTACGATCATCTGGAATTTTACATTCCGGATCGTTACAAAGAGGGCTATGGCGTTCAAAAGCCCGGAATTACTTACGCTGCCGAAAATGGCTTTACACTCATTGTAACACTGGACTGCGGGATCAAATCGGTGGACTTGGTGGCGGAAGCTAAGAATTTAGGCATTGATTTTATCATCTGCGATCACCACCGTCCGGGTGAAGTTATTCCTGAGGCAGAAGCTGTGCTGGATCCCAAACGGGTAGATTGTCCGTACCCATTCAAGGAATTAACAGGATGTGGCGTTGGATTCAAGTTATTACAGGCGTATAATCAATACCATCAAATCCCCACAGAGGGCTTGTTTGAATACCTGGATTTATTGGCTATTAGTATCGCAGCGGACATCGTACCCATTACCGGAGAAAATCGAATTCTGGCTCATTACGGATTAAAACAGCTGAACGCAGCTCCCCGAACGGGCTTACGAACGCTCATTAAGTCGGCATCGCTCAAGCCCCCACTGGATATTACCAACGTTGTGTTTGGAATTAGCCCCCGGATTAATGCGGCAGGCCGTATCAAGCATGCGTATGATGCTGTTAATCTTTTGCTGTGTGAGGACGAAAACGAAGCCGAAGAATTTGCCCGAATTATTAATACTCATAATACCGACCGTCGCCAGTTTGATACCCGAATCACGCAGGAAGCCCTGACGATGATTGAAACAGATGATTGGTTAAAATCAGCAAAGTCTACGGTATTATTTAAGAATGATTGGAATAAAGGAGTAGTAGGAATCGTAGCGAGCCGATGTATTGAACAGTATTATCGACCTACGATTATCCTGACTGAATCCAATGAAAAGGCGGCGGGTTCGGCTCGTTCAGTACCGGGTTTTGATGTGTATGAAGCCATTGAAGCCTGCTCGGACTTACTCGAACAATACGGCGGGCATATGTACGCGGCTGGTTTAACTCTGAAAGTGGAAAACGTTCCGGCTTTCCAACGGCGTTTTGAAGAAGTGGTTTCGCGAAAAATTCAGGAGGAGCATCTAAGTCCACTGGTAGACGTGGATATGAAATTACCTCTTTCGGCCATTAGTGATAAGTTTTACGGTATTATTAGTCAAATGGGGCCTTTCGGACCCGAAAATATGACGCCGGTGTTTGTAGCCGAACAGGTTCAGCTATACGGTACGCCGAGAATCCTGAAAGAGAAGCATTTGAAAATGGATGTACGTCAAAGCGGATCACAGATCTTTTCCTGTATTGGTTTTGGAATGGCACACTTTTACGAGAAATTGCTGACGGGTCGTCCCTTTGATTTATGCTATCAGGTAGAAATCAACGAATTTCAGGGGAAACGAACCTTACAGTTACAGATTAAGGATATAAAATTCAGCAAGTAAGGGGTAGCCCAATAGCTTAGATATACGAAAATGATTCTTCGCACAGAAAACCTGATTAAGAAATACGGACAGCGGCTTGTCAATGATAATGTGAGTTATCAGGTGGCTCAGGGAGAAATTGTCGGTTTGTTAGGTCCTAACGGAGCTGGTAAGACGACGTCTTTCTACATGGCCACGGGTCTGGTAAAACCTAACAGTGGAAAAGTATATCTGGATAATCTGGATGTAACCAATCTCCCGATGTACAAACGGGCTCGTCTGGGGGTGGGTTACCTGGCTCAGGAGGCTTCCGTTTTCCGTAGTCTGACGGTAGAAGAGAATATTCTGGCCGTGCTGGAACTTCGAGGTGGTATGAACAAAGCCGAGCGGCACGAGAAAATGGAATCGCTACTCGAAGAATTGAGCTTAACGCACGTTCGAAAGAATAAAGGGCAGGTACTATCTGGAGGAGAACGTCGCCGGACTGAAATTGCCCGAAGCTTAGCGGTAGATCCTAAATTCATTCTACTGGATGAGCCCTTCGCCGGAGTAGACCCCATTGCCGTAGAAGAGATTCAGGGAATTGTAGCGAAGTTAAAATACCGCAACATTGGGATATTAATCACGGATCACAACGTGGATGAAACCTTATCCATCACTGATCGGGCCTATTTATTGTTCGAAGGAAAAATCCTTCGTTCGGGTACGCCAGAAGAACTAGCCGCTGATCCAGTGGTCCGTCGGGTTTACTTAGGAAAGCACTTCGAATTAAAGCGAAAGATTTAAGAAATTATCTTATTCAGCATATGAAGCAATGCCAGCGGAAAAGATGGCATCGACCATACGGAGAGACCTTACTAAATTTAAGCAAATCTTGTGAGTATCCGATGCCAGCTTTTCCGCTGACATCACTAGTTATGTTACCTTAAAATAAGCCAAGAACACAAGGGCTAACTCTTTATTACCAGCAGAAAAGCTGGCAGTGTCTACGCAAAGTCCAGTAGATAATGAAAACGGAATTACCTATGTATCTGATGCCAGCTTTTTCACTGGTATCACTAGCTACGCTACCTTAAAGTAACACAAGAACACACAGACAAGATAAAAGACAAAACCGTCCTCCCTTTAACACCAGCAGAAAGCCTGGCAGCATTTATTCAAAGCCCATCCATTGTTATTAACCCTCAAGAGCAATAATGGTACTGAAAAAGGTAATTCAGTTCAACTAATTTTTGAAGAATACCTTCTGCCTATAAAACTCCAAACTCAAAAGCCCAAACGCTAGGCACATTTCATAAAATCGCCCTACCTTTGCACCATGCAAGATCGCTATGCACAGCGGGGCGTTTCGGCCTCCAAAGAAGACGTTCATCAGGCTATTGCCGCTCTCGACAAAGGCCTTTTTCCTAAAGCTTTTTGTAAGATCGTTCCCGATACACTTACGGGCGATCCCGAGTATTGTACCATCATGCACGCTGATGGTGCGGGTACAAAAACTTCCTTGGCTTATTTATACTGGAAAGAAACCGGAGACATTTCGGTCTGGAAGGGTATCGCTCAGGACTCCATCGTAATGAATACCGATGACTTGCTTTGCGTAGGTTGCACGGGTCCTATTCTGCTTTCCAGTTCCATTGACCGAAATAAAAACCGGATTCCCGGCGAAGTAATCGCTCAGATTATTAACGGTACCGAAGAGGTATTAGCCATGCTTCGTGAAAACGGCGTTGAGATTTACTCCACAGGCGGCGAAACCGCTGACGTAGGCGATCTGGTTCGGACCATTACTGTGAATAGTACTGTGGTGGCCCGGATGAAGCGTTCCGATGTGATTTCTAACGATACTATTCAGGCGGGTGATGTTGTCGTAGGGTTGGCTTCTTTTGGACAGTCGAACTACGAAGATCAGTATAACGGCGGTATGGGCTCTAATGGCCTTACCTCCGCTCGTCACGATGTACTGGATAAATATCTGGCGGCTTTATATCCCGAAAGTTTTGATCCCGAAGTTCCTTCGGATCTGATTTATAGTGGTTCTAAAAAATTAACTGAACCCGTGGAAGGTACGCCTTTAAACGTAGGGCAGTTAATCCTTTCGCCTACGCGTACCTATGCACCGTTTGTCAAGGCTTTATTGGCAGAAATTCGCCCAAATGGCATGGTGCATTGCTCCGGTGGAGCTCAGACGAAGGTGTTACATTTCGTTGATAATGTTCATATTATCAAGGATAACCTTTTCCCAATTCCTCCGCTGTTTAAAATGATCCAGCAGGAAAGCGGAACGGCCTGGTCGGAGATGTATAAAGTCTTTAACATGGGGCACCGTTTGGAAGTGTATCTGCCCGAAGCTCAGGCTCAGCGAGTGATTGAGATTGCCCAGTCTTTCGGTATCGAAGCTCAGGTGATTGGCCGGGTGGAAGCGTTTGAAGGAAAACGAGTAACGGTGAAGAGTGAATTTGGCGAGTTTGTTTACTAGCGAAGTAAGCAACACGACGGCAGATAAGACGCGTAAAGTACCACAGCACCAATGCAAGCAGAAGAAATTCAATCCATAGAGCCCGCTCTGGACATGGGAATTTATACCGTGCCGGATGTCGCTCAGATTCTGAGATTACCGCTCACCCGCGTGCGTCGCTGGCTGGATGAATTTTGGAATGGACGATTATCCAACACGACCAAGGTTTCTTATTCCTGGGGTAAGGGCCGCGAGCGGGTGGTGAACTTTCAGACCCTGATTGAGTTTTACGTGTTTTTTAAATTGCGGGAACTGGGTATTTCAACGGCTAAGATTTTACAGGCCCACGAAGTCAGTTCCAAGCTTTTACAAACGCCATTTCCCTTCGCTTCTTCGTTTTTGTTAACCGATAGTAAGACTTTATTCGTCGAAATAGGTAATGAGATACTAATTACGGCAGATGCCCGGCTCCAATACGAGATTAAAGAAGTAATGGAAGGCTTCTGCCGTAAAATTGAATTTGATACCGATAAAGTTGCCGCGAAGTTCTGGCCGTTGGGTAAAGATCGCTCCGTAGTGATTGATCCCCAGAAACAGTTTGGTCAACCTAAATTATTCAGGGAACCAACATTCTGGCTGAAACCTTACATCGGATTCATCTGGGCGGCGAAGAAGAAAGTACCATTGCCTCTCTGTATCAGATTACTCCTCAGCAGGTAGAAGAAGCCTTGTATTTTATTAACCGTCCCATTCAATGAAGGTCTATCTTGATGAGAATTTAGTACCGTTCTTTCCGGCCCATTTTATGGAAGAACAAAAACTAAGCATTCTTCGCAATGAGGATTCGCTGGCTAAAGTCAAGGGGCTGATCATTTATCCCGAGTTAAACGTTCATCGGACTTCTTCTTTAAAAGCTGTTTTCGCCGGATTAGGGCTGAACGTAGTTTTTGTTTCACTACCGGTAGAAGGCGTCTGGTATGTGGACGAGCCTGAAGTGCGTCAGCGAAAATGGGCTGAGGTTATTAAGAAATGCCGTAAGCAAACGGAATCCTTTGTCTATCGGTGTGATCTGAATGCGAGTCGTTTACGGAATCTTGCTTAGCAATCGTGCTGGATTAACTGCTGTTTTTCCCGTTGCTGATCCAATCGTAATCGAATTTCCTGCAAGCTCTGTTCTTTCAGCAATTGGCCGTTTTTGTAAACGGTTTCTAGTAAGCCCGTCATGGCTTCTTCTGTACTGACCTGATCCACCAGTCCTGTTACTATTCCGTTTTCTCCCGTTACTTTGATTAGTCCTTTAGCACTGCGTTTAGTGCCATCATCGGTTTTGGGATCTTTAAAAATGGCCCGACCTTCCCCCTTCACTACCCCATAGGTCGCTTTCATTGCAAAACCGAAGGTATCGCGGGTAACGTATTGATAAGTATAACTGCCGATACCGAAGACAACGTTGGTACTGGCAAATCCCTTATCCGCCAGTTGCTGACAAATGGTCTGACAACGCTCCAGCGTGATACTGTCCCCGTAAATCAGTCCGATATGCGGATCCAAGAGGCGAAACCCTTTTTCGGTTATGTTTCCTCCAAATGTTTCCCAAAGGCATTCGACGGCCCCTTTGTATTCTGGTGTCCCCGGCTCTGCTTGGGGGTCACCACATAGAATTTTTACTGGATCGCCGCTGTCGGGGCGAATAACTACTTTTCCATTTCGACTAATGATGTCTCTTTTAAGCCGAGGCATGAATTCCGTGATTACTTGCCAAAAATCCCAAGTGTCACTAACGATACTTACGACGCCTTGTGGATAAATATCGTTAATGAGCCGTTTGAAGGTATCAATTTCTCCACTTTGCGTACCCATACACATGACGCTATGTTCAGTAGCTGGGACACTGCCGCCCACTAGTTCCCGGTCCACATTTGCTAAATAATAGGTTTCTAGAAAGTCGATGGCTGGAATGGTATCGGTTCCTGTAAAGCTCAGTAGATGAGCTGCTCCGCTCATTTCTGCCGCTTCCAGGCCAGCCATACCCCGAAAACTGAAATCATGCCCCTGCCAGGGAACGAAAGAAGTATCGCCGCCCGTCTTTGCCGCGTATTGTTCCAGAAGGGTTCGGTAATGGAAAGCAGTGGTCGCACTGGTGCAGGGTAACCACAGAATACAGGATAATAGGGTTTCAAGGAAATTGGTTAACCAGAAGAATTCAGGCTTCGTATTCTGAATCGTAAACATTGGAACCCGGAAAGGCGTAAGTGTTCCCTCGGGTAAGGCCCGAATTTCCAGTGGTAAGTAACCCAAGTCGTGCATGGCTTCGATATGATCGAAAGTAACAGCTCCTTTGCCTAGGTAATTTTCGATACGTCTCTGGTATTTTCGTAGTACTTCTGCTTTCGGCTTTTGAAAGAATTGTTCGTTAAATTCTTCCATCAAATATTTCTTGATAAAGTATTGCATGCCGAAGAAAACGACGGTATCAAAACCATCAAGTCGGCTTTTTCGAGGAGTTAAATTGCTGTAAACCAATTCGGTATCAGTAGGGTATTGACTACGGTGATCTACTTTATATCCGTCAGAAAGATGAATAGGATTCATGGTTGTATTAGTTAAGAAGCGTTGAAGAAAGGGAGATTTGAGTAAGCTCAGGAGTCGCGAAAGTCTGGAAGGAATCGGTGCTGAATATTTGATCGTAATAGGTTTTCAACGCTTCAAATCCCTGGCTGAAAATGCCATGACTTACCACCAGAATTAACGAACCCGCTCCCTGCTGGCGTAAAGCCCTAGCTAATTGCAGAAACGTTGCTCCGCCGTCACAAATGTCATCGACTACCACGCAGGTCTGCCCTTGCAGAGGCGGAGCGTAAATGTGGACATCGCTAAGTTGACCGTTGGCTGGATTACGCTTTTTACTGCACTCGATGTAATCTACGCCCAAATGCTGGGCTATTTTATACGTCTTTTTTAAGGCTCCAGCATCGGGAGAAACCAGTACGTACGAGGTTAGAGAAGCTATACATTGCTCAACAAAAGCCTCATTGGTCATCACTTTTACCCGATCTAACAAGGCTGGAGTAACGTCTGAGTGAGGATCGAAAATAGTTACTTCCTTAAAGTTGAGGTTATTAATCAAATCTGCGTAGACTTTTACAGTTAGAGCTTCGCCTTGTTGCATGCAGCGATCCTGGCGGGCGGCGGGAAAATAGGGTAGAAATAAAGATAAGTCGGTTACGCCCGCTCGCCGCAGAGCATCTACGGCAACAATTAATAAACCCATATCATTAAAGCTTCGAACCCGAGTGGTAATCAGCACCGATTCGTTCGTTACGGGTTCCAGTAAACGAATATGAGGTTCACCACCATTAAAAGTAAATGCTGCATAAGCAAGGCCAGAACCGTAAGGCTGAAAGGTTTGATCAAGATTAATGACTTTCATATTTGCGTTTATTTTACGCAAATATGAATACGGTAAATAAGCTCTGCAAGAAAAATGCTAAATATTTGTGTAAAAATTACGCAAAATAAAATCCTAGGGAATGTCAAAATAGAATCCATTAAGCTCAAGTTCCTGATAACGAGTAGTATCAAAGCGATAAAGGGAAGCCGGGCGACCACGACCTTCAGAAACTTTATTAGATAGTTCTTCTAAAATTCCGAAGCTAAGCATCTTTTTTCGAAAGTTTCGGCGATCCAAAGGCTGGTTAAGAATGATACTGTAGAGTTTTTCCAACTCTCCGAAGAGGAATTTTTCGGGTAATAAATCAAAGCCAATGGGTTGGTAACGCAGTTTGGAGCGAAGACGCTGGATGGCTTTTTCCAGAATCTGAGCATGATCAAAAGCTAGGGATGGCAATTGGTTAACGTCAAACCATTGAGCATCTATTGCGTCAGTGGAAGCTCGAAGCTCATGATTTCCCGAACGAATGATAGCCATATAGGCCACCGAAACAACTCGAAAGCGAGGATCTCTTTGAGGATTTCCGAAGCTGAAAAGCTGTTCAAGGTAACTAATAGTTAAACCCGTTTCTTCCGAAAGCTCGCGTTCTACGGCCTGTTCGAGACTTTCCTGTTCCGTCACAAAGCCGCCGGGTAAAGCCCATTGATTAATAAAAGGCTCATATTTCCGACGAATTAATAAGACGTGTAATTGCTCGGAATGATAGCCAAAAACAACGGCATCAACCGTCAGACGAATAGTTGGGTCGGGGTATTGGAAAGAATCGGCCATGAAATCAATAGCATTATAACCACTGCTTCAGCTCCAGTAATGAACGCAGTTGATAGGTAGCTTCGCAGGGTGGGTAGAGCGATTGCTCGGGACGAAAATACGCCGCGTGCATGCCAACTCCTAATGCTCCGGCTACATCGGCTTCGGGGTTGTCTCCAATCATTAGGGCATCGCCTGCGATGCATCCCGCTTTTTCCATCGCAAAGTGAAACATGGCGGGTTCGGGTTTCTTAGCATTAGCCGTTTTGCTGGTTACCACTTCTCTGAAATAACCCGTTAAACCACTATTGTCCATTTTGGTGTACTGTACATCACCAAAACCATTGGTAATGATGTGCATTTCATACCGGGGAGCCAGGTAATCAAGTAACTCCAGTGCCCCGGGCAATAAATGGGGTTTGTAGGGGCAACGGGATAAATACCATTCACTCCATTCGTCACAACTGTTATCTTCTTCACAGCCCAGCTGATTGATTACCTGTCTGAAACGACGGTAACGCAGCTCTTCCTGCGAAATCTGGCGACTGTCATGCAAATGCCATAGCTCGGCATTTACCTTATGGAACGTTTCCTGAAAAGCCTGAGCCGTGGGAATACCGCGTTTATGAAGATCAAATGCTTCGAATAATTCTACCAGCGTTTCGTTCGTATTTCGCTCAAAATCCCAGAGAGTATGGTCGAGGTCAAAAAAGAGATGTTTGTAAGCCGTTCTGGGCATTGTTAAATATTTTCTTATCCGTAATCTGCTTACGGTGTTGTTCTAAAAACTCGGTAAATAATTCCAACTCATCCAGTAAAGGCTGAAAATTGTAGGAATCGTAATGGTAACTTTCGGTGTACACGTTCTGGAAATCAGTAATCAAATAATCCAGTTGCTTAATATTCCAGCTCTTCAGCCCGAAGAGATATAAGTTTTGAAAATGGTGAGCAAACTTGGGAGCCTGATAACGGGCGGTGGTTTTAATGTCAATCGCCCGATCACCCCCAACCACATCCACCATGCCGTAGAACTCCACGTCTTTAATGGCTGTGCGAACGAAAAACTGGGTTTTATACCGCATGGGTAACTGCTTCCGCATGGTTTGAATAATCTCCGTTGGAAACTGTTCTTCACCACGACCAGAAATCAGGGCTGTTTCGAAATTAACCCCTCGCTGTTGAGCAGGCGTGGTTGGTTGCGGAACCCGATTAATCCGATCCAGCAACTCCTGTTCGCTTACGTATAACTCTCCATTTGCATTTCGTGCTTCGTGATGAAACAGCGAAAATGTCTGAATGAGGGTGGGGTATAAGCGGTATTTGATCATTGATGATTGAACTACGGTTTTAGCCTTACTAATCTATCCTATAAAAGTAATGCCGCGGCAAGTGAGTTGATGGTTTGGGGAGGAGTATGGATAAAAATAAAACATCCCGGAAGGTTAACCTTCCGGGATGCAAAACCTATGAACTACTAACTATCAACCAATCACTAGGAAAGATTTGCCAATGCTTCACGAAGAGCCACGATTTTCGACTCTGCATCTGCTTTTTTCTGACGTTCTTTTTCTACAATTTCCGGTTTTGCATTCGCGACGAAACGTTCATTGGAAAGCTTGGCATCCACCGACTTCATAAAACCTTCGTTATACTCGATTTCCTTGGTTAATCGTTCGCGTTCGGCTTCAACGTCGATTTTCTCCCCTAAAGCGATGAAGATTTTATCAGTTTTAATCAGAAATGGTGAAACGCCTGCCACATCTTCAGTTACGAATTCTATGGGCGTGGTATTCGCTAATTTCTGAATAATGGGGTCAATCTTCTGATACCGATCCCCATGCTCCGTACGAACGGCAAGAGGTAAGGTTTCTTTCGGCGAAAGACCTTTTGAGTTACGGGTTTCCCGGACTTTGGTTACTACTTCAAAAAGCGTATCAAAATCTGCTACGATGGCTGGATCAATAGCACCTACGGTGGGGTAATCCGCCCGGCAGAGGCTTTCTCCTTCGGCACGTTCCCGCAGACTTTGCCAGATTTCTTCGGTAATAAATGGCATGAACGGGTGCATCAGGGCCATTAGTTTTTCGAAGAAAGCAACGGTCGTTTCGTAAGTTTCTGCATCAATGGGCTTACCGAACTCAGGTTTGATAATCTCCAGGTAGTTCGAGCAGAATTCATCCCAGATCAGTTTATAAGCGGCATGTAGAGCGTCCGAAATACGGAATTTGCTGAAATGATCCAGAATTTCGGCTAGCGTTGCGTTCAACTTTGACTCAAACCAGGCAAAGGCTTGTTGATTCGAAGCGGGAGCTGATTCCGTAGAAATTTCCCAGCCTTTAATCAGACGGAAGGCATTCCATACTTTATTACAGAAATTCCGGCCCTGTTCGCAAAGCTTTTCATCGAATAACAAATCGTTACCCGCCGGAGCTGAGAATAACAGACCTGTCCGAACGCCATCAGCACCGAATTTGGCAATCAAATCCAGCGGATCAGGGGAGTTCCCCAGCGATTTGGACATCTTCCGACCTTTCGCATCGCGTACAATACCCGTCAGGTAAACGTTTTTGAACGGACGCTCGCCCATGAACTCATAACCCGCCATGATCATCCGGGCTACCCAGAAGAATAGAATGTCGGGGCCCGTAACCAGATCGCTGGTGGGGTAATAGAATTTAATATCCTCGTTATCAGGGTCTGACAAAGCATCAAATACACCAAAAGGCCATAGCCAGGACGAGAACCAGGTATCCAGTACATCGGGATCTTGCTCTAAATCCTGTTCCGTAAGAGCAAAAAGCTGCATTTCGTGCTGAGCTTTCCGCAGAGCTTCGCGTTTATTTTTGGCTACGATGATGGTACCATCCTGTAAGTAGAACGCCGGAATCTGCTGCCCCCACCAAAGCTGACGAGAAATACACCAGTCGCGGATATTCTCCATCCACACCCGGTAGGTATTCTTAAACTTGGCCGGAATCAGGGCTACTTCATCGTTCATGACGGAATCCAAGGCTGGTTTGGCCATGTCATCCATTTTCAACCACCACTGCATTGACAGTTTAGGTTCGATTACCGCACCCGTTCGTTCGGACGTTCCTACGTTGGATTTATACTCTTCGATTTTCTCCAGGTAACCCTTTTCTTCGAGTTCCTTGATAATGGCTTTGCGGGCCGCAAAACGATCCATCCCTACGAAGAGCTGAGCTTTTTCGTTGAGCGTTCCGTCGTCACTAAGAATATCAATGACGGGCAGACGGTGTTTCTGACCGAGTTCGTAGTCATTTAAATCGTGGGCGGGCGTTACTTTTAAAGCTCCCGTTCCGAAATCCATCGTTACGTATTCATCCAGAATGATCGGAATTTCGCGGTCAATCAAAGGAATGCGAACTTTCTTGCCGTGCAGGTGCGTATAACGCTCATCCTCAGGGTGAACGCAGATGGCTGCATCAGCCATGATCGTCTCGGGACGAACGGTGGCAATGGTAATAGAAGTGCCTTCTTCATCCACAACGGGATACTGAATGTGAACAAACTTCGATTGTACTTCCTTGAAGATTACCTCTTCATCCGATAAGGCCGTTTTTCCCTGAGGGTCCCAGTTTACCATCCGAACGCCACGGTAAATCAGGCCTTTATTATACAAACGAACGAAAACATCAATTACCGACTCGTAATACTTCTCATCCATGGTGAACCGCGTACGATCCCAATCACAGGAAGCTCCGAGTTTTTTTAATTGCTCGAGAATAATACCGCCGTATTTGTCCTTCCACTCAAACGCATAGGAAAGAAATTCATCGCGGCTGAGATCCGTCTTGGCAATTCCCCGCTCCTTGAGCATGGCAACGACTTTCGCTTCCGTAGCAATGGAAGCGTGATCCGTACCGGCTACCCACACCGCCTCTTTGCCTTCCATGCGAGCTTTGCGGACCAGAATATCCTGAATGGTATTGTTAAGCATGTGACCCATGTGCAAAACGCCAGTGACGTTTGGTGGAGGAATCACGACCGTATAAGGCTCTTTTTCAGGATTAGGCTTGGACGCAAAAAGCTTGTGCTGGAGCCAGTAGGCATACCACTTGTCTTCAACCTCGTTGGGTGAATACGTTTTAGAAATCGTGCTCATGGTAGTCATCTTTCGGGGAAAATCGCCCTAAACAGAAATTGGAATGCAAAGATAGGTAATAGAAAGCCGTGGCGGTAATAGCTAGCGTATTTGACCCACTACCAGCGGAATAGAAACAGTTACTATAGCTTCGGGTAACATTAAAATCATAACACATTTTATACAATCCCTAGTTCGGAAAAACGTGATTTGAAGGCAGATGCATTATTTTTGTGAACTAGCCCGTGGCTGAACCCCAGTCATGAGAGCACCTAACCATTCATTTACCTAGTTTCAACGCCACATGAGTCGTTTTTTCGTGAATGTTTATTCCATTTGGGCGGCCTTCTGGTTTGTATTTACGTTCCTGTTGATATTTCCGTTTCAGTTTATCTTTCTACAAAAAGAAGCCTGGAAACCCATGGCTCACCGGTGTAATCGGGTGTGGGCTCATTTATTTTTTCCGCTGGTCGGAATGCCTATTCGGGTGCGTTATGAAGCAGGGAAACCCGATCCCAATCAGGCGTATGTTTTTGCGGCGAATCACTTTTCATACCTGGATGTAGCCTCTATGATGTTGATTGTGGATACGTATTTCGCTTTTCTGGGAAAAGATGTCTTGAAGAAAGCTCCTTTGTTTGGCTATATGTTTTCGAAACTCCACATTCAGGTAGACCGCAATGATCCCAAAAGTCGTTCGAAATCTTTACAGCGATCGTATCGGGCACTGGAGTCGGGGAGAAGCATGGTGATTTACCCCGAAGGGGGTATCCGCACGAGTAATCCACCACAAATGCATCCTTCCTTTAAGGATGGAGCCTTTCGCATGGCGATTCGGGAGCAGGTACCTTTGATTCCGATTTCTTTACTGAACAACTATCAGTTATTACCCGATAAGAAAAACATGCGTCTGTACCCCGGGTCGGTGAAAGCGGTGATTCATAAACCCATCGAAACAAAAGGGATGACAGAGGCAGATGTGGAAAACTTACGGCAGCAGGTATTTGATATCATCCAAAAAACCTTGGACGAATACACCGCTAATCCAAAGGCCCACCAAAATGAATTCAAACGACTGACGGTGATTTAGCGTATTTTTTGCCACCACGGACTATTGCAAAGACGTTGAAAACTCTAAACCCCCAACCCTAAACCCCAAACACTAGCATGCAGGTCGAAAAAGATACCCTTCATAAAATTGCCAAGCTGGCCCGTTTAAGCATCATTCCTGAGGAGGAAGAAAAGCTGACTAATACCCTAAGCAGTGTATTAACCTGGATGGAACAATTGAATGAGCTAGACACTTCCAATGTGGAACCCTTAACGCACATGACACTGGAAGTGAATGCTTTACGGGAAGATAAAGCTCTGCAAACCATTACGCATGAGCAAGGCTTACAGAATGCCCCCAAGCGGGATGAAAACTACTTTCGGGTACCAAAAGTATTGGAATAACCGAACAATTGTAGAGACGCGACTTCATCGCGTCTGGGTAGAGGCGGTTTGTTATTAATAACGTTTCCTGCCATGGCTGGTGTCCTCACCAGCCATTACTAAGCATAATGGTTGGTGAGGACACCAACCATGGCGTAAAAACAACCGTCCAACTTCTTGGGGCTAGTCCAAAGTCGCGTCTCTACTATTAAAAGATCTGGAACTTATCACCATCCAGCGATACCGGAAATTTTTCCCGAAATGTGGATAACTCCTCGTAGCTAATCGTGTGAGTGTGGATAAGTGCATTGGATTGTGGGTAACTTATCCACTCCCCACGGGAGTTAATTAATCCAGATGCTCCCGAGTGAGCCAAACCATTGCCATCTTCACCAATACGGTTAACCCCAACTACATAGCACTGATTTTCAATGGCCCGGGCCGTTAACAGACTTTTCCACACGGATTCCCGAACGGCGGGCCAATTGGCAGTATAAATCAATACGTCATACTGGTTATCCACATTTCGACTCCATACCGGAAATCGCAGATCATAACAAATCAGCGGGCAGATATTCCAGCCTTTCCAGTTTTTGATAATCCGTCGATTACCTGCTGTGTAGACTTCGTGTTCATTACCCATGCGGAACAAGTGCCGCTTGTCGTAGTAATCATACGTTCCATCGGGCTGCATCCAGACCAGACGGTTATAATACTTCCCATTTTCCTGCACTACAAAACTTCCCGTTACCACCGCCTGATACTGAGCAGCTATTTGCTTCATCCAGCGAGTTGTTGTCAGGTTCATGACCTCCGCCACTGGGGCCGGATTCATGGTGAAACCCGTGGTGAACATTTCGGGCAAAACAATCAAGTCCGTAGGTTCGGTTAGTTCAGAAAGCATTTCTTCGAACATCGCCCGATTGGCCGTGGGGTTTTCCCAATGCAAATCCGCCTGAACGAGCGTAACGGTAAGAGGAGCAGTCATAAAACAGAAATTAATACACAATCGTTAGTGAGCCGCTGATCGTCGGGCGACCATTATTGGGCTTAATGACGTAATAATAAGTGGCAACAGGCAATTTTTTTCCCTGGTAGGTTCCGTCAAAAGTAGTGCGGTAGCCTTTGGAAAAAAACAACTCCGTACCCCAGCGATTAAAAATCTGTACTTCGGCATCGGGGTAATATTCAATGCCCGGCATTTCCCAGGTATCATTCTTGCCATCACCGTTTGGGGTAATACCATTGGGAATAGTAATGGGTTCCCACACCGTAACTAAGATCTGGTCCTCAACCGCACAACCCGAGGCTCCCGTTACTTTAAGGGTATACTTCGTCGTTTGAAGGGGGGAGGCAGTCGGATTCTTGACCGTTGTAGAACTCAGGTATGTGGGTGGTGTCCATTCATACAACAGATTGTCCTGCGTTTGAGGTTGCAGTATGATGGAATTCCCCCGAATGATTCCTACCTCATTAGGCAGCAATACCGTGGGAGCCGAAGCGACCACAGCGATTTGCTCAGCCGAAGCTTTACAGCCGTACGAATTAGTGACCGTATACGTAACTGGAAAAGAACCTACGCCCGACTGAGAAGGAATAAATTCATTACCTACCACGCCACGCCCCGAAAAAACACCTCCCACGGGGCTACCATTCAGGAGTATCCGTGCACCATTGACTTGGCAAATCAGTGGAATGGCCTGCATACTAACTGTAGGTTCGGGATAAAGATTGACCGGAAACACTGTAGAAGTAGCCGAACAGGATCCGATTTTAACTTCAAATGAGTAGTTTCCAGAAGCTTTGACGACATACTGGTTCTGAGTAGCTCCCGCAATGGGCTGACCGTTTAAAAACCATTGGTAGGTATAACCCGATCCTGTTACCGCAACCAAAGCCACCGAATCAGAAACGCAGAACTGACCAGAGCCGGGCAAACTGCTATATTCTGCGTTAGGCGTTGGGTAAATTTCGACTTGTTTTGACGGTGTGTAATAACAGAGGTCATCCAGATTCTGGACTCTCACAGCATATAAACCTGATTCATTAATCGGGAGAGATGAGGTGGTCTGTGAAAGAGCCTGTCCATCTTTTGACCAAGCATATGTGTAATTTCCCCTGACGGTTGAAAGTACAATAGGTTGAGATTCGCAGCCCGGCAGTGGGACATTGGATGTAATGTCTGGGCTGGCTCCTGTTTTTAAGCGTAGCGTTACGGATTGCGAAGTTTTGGATGCCGTACAAACCGTAGTCGAACTAACTACGATTTTGTACACGCCTGGCGAACTGGCCTGATAGGTGTATGTCGTTGCTCCCGGAATGTTGATACCGTCTTTCTGCCACTGATACGAGGCATTCGCCATTTCCTGAGCATTTAAATCCAGAAAGCCATTTTCGCAGATTTCCAATTCTTTTACGGGTTGATTAGGCTTATCCTTCAACGTAATAACTGGATCGGGCAGAGTATTATCTGGGCAGTCCACCACGAGTAGCTGAAAATCCCGCCGGACGGAGCCAATTTTTTGTCCGTTACGGTATTCGTCCACCTGAACGCTAAACACAAATAGCCCTCGTTGCGTAGCTGTTACGCTTAAAACGCCAGTTGAAGCATTTACTCCCAGAGCCGGAGCTCCCGAAATAGCCGCCTGATCGGTAAATCCCGCCGCCCATTGCAACGGCGGATAGGGATTCGATTGCGGTAAGGCGGGATTGGGCTGGCCCTGAGAAGAATAACCCATGTAAGGCGTAACCATGCTATAGCGTAGTTCATCGCCATCAGCATCCGTCGCCCCGAAATTGAGCGTGAAAGGCCTATTGATGCAAATGTATTCGCCGTTAGGATGAGCAAATGCAGGCGAAGAATCCAGAAAATTTTGTCCATTTAGACGCAAGGCCGGAAATTCCAGGTAGAAAACAATACCCGAACGACCAGGCGTCAGAATATTATCTATTGAGGTATTGCGACAGCACCGCTCCCAGGCCACATAATAGCCTTGAGCATCGGCATAATTGTCGGGCGACAGATCCAGCGGGGCCGCATACCGGAGAATGGAAGTTTCCAGACTACGGGCTTCTGCACAGCTCGGATTAGTATATTGTAAAGGCGTCGTCGACTCCAGATACATTCGGATATTGAGCATACGATTGTTATCACTTTTCCGAAAAATAGAAACAACAATAGACTGCTCTTTACCCGTATTTACCCCACCGACTTCGTCAAAGAAGAGATTCAGGTAAAGATTGTATTTACCGGGCGTTGATGCCGTGGCAACCATTTCGAAGTTACCACCCACGATATGGTTGGCCCAGGCCTGCGGCGTAAGCCATAACAGTAAACTTATTCCAAGGAAAATAAAAAAGTGTTTCATACGTCCGAGTTTGTTCAACACGTCAGTAAAACGTTACCAGTCCGGACTTCATTGGAGTAGGAAATGGATTGTCAGAACGGGTTGTTACGAAGTTACTATGGCAAAGTACCTAAATTCCAACAGATCGAAACCTTATTTAATCAGGCGTAGCTGTTACTCACGTAATTATCGAAGGAGAAGAGGTATATTGAGATTAAAAACCTATTCTGAATTGTATTTTTGTAAAAGGTAAAAAGTGAAGAGAGACGAGGGAATGACCTCGGGTCGGGTCGGCGGAGCAGACGAGTATACTATGGAGCGAACAACCAATTTTTTTGATACCAAGATTGAATTTCTAAAAGGCGTAGGTCCGCAAAAAGGAGCTTTGCTGAATACAGAGCTGAATATTTTTACCTTCGGCGATCTTTTACAGCACTACCCATTTCGCTACGAAGACCGCACTCGTTTTTATCGGATTTCGGAGTTAAGGGAAGATTTACCCGGGGCTCAGATCAAAGGTCGCCTGCGTACCTGGGAGGTAATCGGGGAAGGCCATAAAGCCCGGTTAGTTGCTCAGTTTAGCGATGGTTCTGGAACGATGGAGCTGGCCTGGTTTCAGGGCATTTCGTTCATGGAAAAATCCCTGCACCGGGATGGACAGTACGTAATCTACGGCAAGCCGACGAGCTTTAACGGGAAATTCCAGATGGTTCATCCTGAAATGGAGGTGCTGACGGCTGAAAACGAAAAAGGGGGTCATTGGCAGCCCGTGTATAACCTTACAGAAAAGCTTCGTAAACGCTACGTTGATGCTAAAGCCATTGCCAAATGGCAGCGACAGATTCTGGAACTGGCCGGACACCAGATCCGGGAAACCTTACCGCCCTTTCTGATTGAGAAATATCGGTTGGCTTCGAAAATTCAGGCCTTGTGGGGAATCCATGTGCCGGGTAATGAGCAACACATCCATCAGGCCAAACGCCGACTGAAATTTGAAGAGTTATTCTACAATCAGTTACGGTTAATAAAACAGAAAATTCTTCGTCGGACGGAATACCCCGGACAGATTTTTTCGGGAACGCAGCTTATTCGGGAGTTTTATGATGCTCATTTACCTTTTGACCTGACCGGAGCTCAAAAACGGGTAATTCGGGAGATTTTCGAAGATATGCGTTCGGGGAAGCAAATGAACCGTCTGTTGCAGGGAGATGTAGGGTCAGGAAAAACGATTGTTGCTTTCATCTGTATGTTACTGGCCATCGAGAACGGAGCTCAGGCCTGCTTAATGGCTCCTACGGAAATCCTGGCCGATCAGCATTTTAAGGGTTTATTACCCTTTGCTGAGGCAATGGGTCTGGGAATGGGTAAATTAACCGGATCAACGCCCAAGAAAGAACGGAGAGTCTTACACGAGGGTTTGCTGGACGGCTCGATTCAGATTGTAGTAGGAACGCACGCTTTGCTCGAAGACATCGTTCAGTTTAAGAACTTAGGTTTAGTGGTGATTGACGAACAACATAGGTTCGGCGTAGCTCAGCGGGCCAAACTCTGGCAGAAAAATGAAGTCGTATATCCGCACATTCTGGTGATGACGGCCACACCTATTCCCCGGACGTTGGCGATGACTTTGTACGGTGATCTGGATCTTTCGCAAATTGATGAGTTACCTCCCGGAAGAAAGCCAATAGTTACCCGCTGGAAATCCGATCAGCATCGGCTGGAAGTGTTTGGTTTTGTAAGAAATGAGTTACAGAAAGGTCGGCAGGTATATATCGTTTATCCATTAATTGAAGAATCCGAAAAGCTGGATTTCAAGGATTTGATGGATGGTTTTGAAAGCGTCAGTCGGGCTTTTCCGGAATATCAGATTAGTATCGTGCATGGCAAAATGCCTGCGAAGGACAAGGATTTTGAAATGCAGCGATTCGTGAGTCGGGAAACAATGATTATGGTTGCCACGACCGTAATCGAAGTAGGGGTTAACATACCTAATGCCTCAGTGATGATAATTGAAAGTGCCGAACGCTTTGGCCTTTCGCAGTTGCACCAGCTTCGGGGCCGGGTTGGTCGGGGGGCTGATCAGAGTTACTGTATTTTGATGACGGGCCTTAAGCTCAGCACCGAAACCCGTACGCGAATGAAAGTAATGACCGAAACCAACGACGGCTTCGTCATTGCAGATACGGATTTGCGTCTTCGTGGTCCTGGCGATATGGCCGGAACCCAGCAAAGCGGTGTAGTGGATTTATTACTGGCCGATTTATCAAAAGACGGCGAAATCCTGAAAGCCGCCCGGGAATCGGCTCAGGAAATCCTAAACGAAGATGCCGAACTGGTATTACCGAAAAACCAAGCCATCCGTGAGCAACTCAATCATTTACGGGAGAATGAAAGTAACTGGGCGAGAATTAGTTAAGGTATGAATCTAATCATAATTAAATTGTTATAACTTTGTAATAACAGCAAGAGAATCATGATACAGACCGTTCGTAAAATAGGTAACTCACAGGGAATTTTACTACCTAAAGCAATGCTACAAAGTTTAGGCATTGAAAAAGAGGTAGAGGTAGAACTAACTGCTGATGGAATTTTATTGAAAGCCATTCGTCCTCGCCATGATTGGGAAGCACGCTTTAAAGAAGCTCAGGACGATACTTCAGAAGAAGATTTGTTCGAAGGAATGAGTAATGATTTTGACGAGAAGGAATGGAATTGGTAAAACGTTTTTCAATTTGGTTAGTAAACCTGAATCCGACGCAGGGGAGTGAAATTTCGAAAACACGCCCTTGCGTAGTGATTTCTCCCGACGTAGTGAACAAATCTCTGAATACAGTTTTAGTTGCTCCATTAACTAGCACTATCAAAAAATACCCAACCCGGGTTCACTCTATGTTACAAGGCAGAGAAGGACAAATTGCTTTGGATCAGATAAGAGCTGTGGATAAATCCAGATTAAATAAGCAATTAGGTGAACTGGATACCCAAACGAGTAAAGAAGTTTGTACGGTATTACAGGAGTTATTTGCCTGGTGATGCCTCGTATGAACTAATAATATAGAGATAAATAGGAAATAGATCTGATCTGTAATTCATCCTCTTACATATCAGATACAGGAGTGGTATAGGGGCTGAAAAGTAATACTCCCTGTAAGGTAGCAAGAGAAGTGTATATTAGACCCTTCGTGCCGTAAAAGGCTTTTCACTAATAAAGTGAAAGAGCCAGGCCATGCTTAAAGAAAACAGAATACCTGCTGCTACGTAAAGTCCATTTGCCGGAAGATAGCCCTGACGTGCATGCATGACTACGCCTGATAGAAAACATAGAATAGGTACGTGAATCAGATAAAGGGTATAAGAAAAATCGCCTAGCTTTCGAGCCTTCCCCAAACCAATAAAAGCATTGCTACAAAGCACGAGGTATAGAAAAAGGATTATCCCAAGGGAAATCAGCAAGTCGCTTCCAACACTGCCAGAATACCTAGTCAGGGACAAAGTGAAAAGGATGATTACGTAGGAGACAACAAAAGGAGTCTTTAAGTCTTTCGAACGCAAATAATCTGCCAGCAGGACTCCCAAATACCAGATAATAAAGTAATCAAAAACGATAGTAAAGAGAGCAGGCTTAAAAGGAAACTCCCGATTGAGTATCCAAAGTACCAGAATAAATGCAGAGGTGAAAGACTTATTTTTTCGGAAAAGCCCGTATACAGGAATGTACAATATATAGAACCACCACTCGTAAGTGAGCGACCACAACGGACCATTGGTGCCCCAGGTAGGCGTGTACACATTCTGTACAAAAAGCAGATTACCAAGGAGGGTCTGTAAGCGATGGTCGGTCTGGATGAGAGCGTTAATGGAAGCGTAAGCGGTTTGAGAGTGGTAAATCGGGAATTTTAAAAATAGCCCCAGCTGGTCCAGCAAAAAGGTAAAGGCCAGTGCCGCTAGTAAAGGAGGGTAGATCCGCCGGATTCTTCGCAATAAATAGGCTTTCAGATCAAACGTTTTTTCCCGACAAAACCGCTTGTCCGTACTCCAGTGAATAACAAAGCCGGATAAGACAAAAAAAAATAAAACGGCCTGGTGGGCATACTGAAAAATCGATGAAAGCATACTCATAAAGCCGTCAGCATCTCCCGCCGTCAGCAATAACAGAGCATGAGCAATGAGTACGTAAAGAGCGGTCAGCCCGCGTAAGCTGTCCAGCAGAACTAAGTTTTCTGGAATGATCTTTCGTATTTGCATAAACTACGCTGTCTCGACAATAAGGCCGCTAGTGTGGGGTTGTTACCTCGATGGTTGGCAAAGGTATCCAGGAATCTTAATAGAAAATGGTATGTCCTAGCGTACCTTACTAAACCACGTTTGAACCCTGCTTGCCCATTACTTCTATTACCACTACTGGCGAAGCGGATTTGTAAAGCTCGCCTTACCCGAATAACACCAGGTATACATACCGTTGAAAACCAGAAGTAACAAGCTTTCGGAAAACATCCGATGTAAAGCTGCTTCATTAACAGAAAAGTAGAATCACAGAGGCAGAGGAAGACGGAAAGCACTGGGCCGTGGAAGCTTACTGCTATCTTTTCTCGCCCGAAAGTCCTATTTTTGTAAATCTATCGTCTTCCACTGAAGCGTGGAACGAAGTACATCGGCGTCATTGTTGATATTATAGATTCTAGTCTTTTGTTTCCATACCATAGCATCATGAATTTCCCCGAATACAAAAACCTCGATTATGCCGCCGTTGCCGATGAAATCCGGCAGTTCTGGAAAGAGAACCGGATTTTCGAGCAATCCATTGAACTGCGGGAAGGTAAACCCAGCTTTACGTTTTACGAAGGACCACCGTCGGCTAATGGTACGCCAGGGATCCACCACGTAATGGCTCGGTCCATTAAAGATATTTTCTGCCGTTACCAAACGCTTAAAGGGCGTCAGGTAAAACGCAAAGGTGGCTGGGATACGCACGGTCTGCCCATTGAATTACAGGTAGAAAAAGAGCTGGGTATTACGAAAGAAGATATTGGTAAGAAAATCAGCGTAGAGGAATACAACCGTAAATGCCGGGAAACCGTCATGCGGTATACCGATCAATGGAATGACCTGACCGAAAAAATGGGTTATTGGGTTGATCTGGACAGTCCCTACGTGACTTACCACAACGAATACATTGAAAGCGTCTGGCATCTGCTCAAGCGTTTGCACGAACAGGGTTTACTTTACAAAGGCTATACCATCCAGCCTTACTCGCCCGCGGCGGGTACGGGACTGAGCTCGCACGAGCTCAACCAGCCTGGTACGTATAAGGAAGTAAAAGATGTTTCCATCGTGGCTCAGTTTAAAGTAAAACTGACGGGTAAATCGGGTTATTTATTCGACGCCGCCGACAGCGATGAAATCTATATTCTGGCCTGGACCACTACACCCTGGACGTTACCTTCTAACTCGGCTCTGACCGTTGGGAAGAATATTACTTATCAGCTCATTCAGACTTATAACCCTTATACGCACCTGCCAGTTAACGTGGTTTGTGCAAAAGACCGGGTAGCTGCTTATTTTCCTGAAAAAGGAAAAGAGGGTGATCTATTCGCTTATCAGGCTGGGGATAAAGTAATTCCCTGGAAAGTGCTGATGGATCTGAAGGGGGAACACCTCGAAGGTATCGAATACGAACAGTTAATGCCTTACGTACAGCCTGAAACTCCGGCATTCCGGGTAATTTTAGGTGATTTCGTAACGACAGAAGACGGTACGGGTGTCGTTCACACCGCTCCTACTTTCGGAGCGGACGATTTCCGGGTAGCCCAGCAGAATGGCATCCCGGCGATCATGGTAAAGGACGAAATGGGTAAGGATGTTCCTCTGGTAGATAAACGCGGTCGTTTTGTCAAAGAGGTAACGGACTTCGCCGAAGAGTTTGTCAAAGAACAATACTTATCGGATGCTGAAAAGGAGACTGAACGTGAAAAACAGGGTCGGGATAAATACCTTTCAGTGGATGAACGCATCGGGATCTTACTGAAAACGGAGAACAAAGCCTTCAACGTTCAGAAGTTTGACCACACCTATCCCCATTGCTGGCGGACGGATAAACCCGTATTATATTATCCGCTGGATAGTTGGTTTATCAGAACAACGGCTAAAAAAGACGAACTCGTTGCTTTGAACAAAACGATCAACTGGAAACCCGAGAGCACGGGAACGGGTCGTTTTGGGAACTGGCTGGAAAATCTGGTGGACTGGAACTTAAGTCGTAGTCGTTACTGGGGAACGCCCCTGCCGATCTGGCGTAGTGAAGACGGTGAAGAAGTTTGCATCGGTTCCATTGAAGAGCTGAAAGCGGCTTTAACGAACACATTAGCAAGTTCAGCCTTAACCGCCGAGCAGAAAGCATCCAACGAAAGTTATCTGGCGAAAGTGGGTACGGGAGATTTTGATTTACACCGTCCTTATGTCGATGATATCTACTTCGTTTCGGCGTCTGGTAAAGTAATGAAGCGGGAGTCCGATCTGATTGATGTGTGGTTTGATTCGGGAGCGATGCCTTATGCTCAGTGGCATTATCCCTTTGAAAATCAGGATATTTTTGAAAAGAGCTATCCTGCTGATTTCATCTCCGAAGGAGTTGATCAGACGCGGGGCTGGTTCTTTACTCTGCACGCAATCTCGGGGATGCTGAATAATTCAGTCGCCTTCAAGAACGTTGTTTCGACGGGTTTGGTACTGGACAAAGACGGCGAGAAAATGTCCAAGCGGAAGGGTAACGTAATCAATCCCTTTGAAGCTTTAGGCAAATACGGTACCGATCCGATTCGCTGGTACATGATTACGAACTCAAACCCCTGGGATAACCTGCGGTTTAATCTGGAAGGTGGGGTAACGGAAGTGCGTAATAAGTTTTTCGGCACGCTGACCAATACCTATAATTTCTTCGCTCTGTACGCGAATCTGGATGGATATACGGCGGATGAGGCCAACCGTGTGCCTTACGAGCAGTTAAGCGAAATGGATCGCTGGATTCTTTCGAAACTCAACTCGCTTATTAAGGATGTGGATGGTTTTTACGCTGATTACGAACCTACCAAAGCTGGAAGGGCAATTCAGGATTTTGTGTCTGATCACTTGTCTAACTGGTACGTTCGTCTGTCACGCCGACGTTTCTGGAAAGGTGAATTAACGGCTGATAAACGAGCTGCCTTCGAAACGTTGCAGGAGTGTCTGCTGAAAGTAGCTCAGTTAATGTCGCCGATTGCTCCGTTCTATTCCGACTGGTTATATCGGAATCTAACGATTGGTAATCGCGATTCGGTAGTGGCTTCTGTTCACTTGACGGACTTACAGGCGGCAAATCATAACTACATCGATCCAGAACTGGAAGCTTCCATGGAGCTGGCTCAGCGGGTGTCTTCGCTGGTTCACTCGATTCGGAAGGTTAATAAAATCAAAGTACGTCAGCCGCTTTCGCGGGTGCTGGTACCTGTACTTAACGAGTACACCAAACAGCGTCTGGCTCGGGTAGAAGAGCTGATTAAAGCCGAGGTAAACGTGAAGGCAGTAGAACTGCTGGACGATGCTTCGGGTGTACTGAACAAAAAAGTGAAGCCTAACTTCAAAGCTCTCGGACCCAAATTTGGACCGAAAATGAAAGAAGTAGCCGCTGGGATTCAGGCCATGAGTACGGCTGATATTGCCGAACTCGAAAAAGCTGGAACGCTGACGGTAGGCGGAGCTCATGAAATCACGGTTGCTGATGTAGAAATTCTGACCGAAGACTTACCCGGCTTCCTGACGGCTCAGGAAAATGGTTTGACGGTGGCTCTGGACGTAAGTATTTCGGAAGAATTACGCCACGAAGGTATCGCTCGCGAGTTTGTCAACCGGATTCAGAACCTGCGGAAAGACAGCGGTTTCGAAGTAGCTGACAAAATATCCATCTCCGTTTCAACGACGGAAGAACTGGTAAAAGCAGCCCTGGAAGCCAATCGTGAATACATCTGTACGGAAGTACAGGCTCTGAGTCTAAATGTACTTGAAACCCTAACAGATGCCGTCACAGTTGATCTGGACGAGGTAGAACTGAATGTGAAGGTGGAAGTGGTAAGCTAATTGATTCAGTAATCAATAGTTATGAAAACGCTGGCAAGGCTATAATCTTGCCAGCGTTTTTTGTTTATAGCAAAAAATAGTTGACAAAATATTTTTCCATTAAGTAAAGTTTGTTTTACATTTGGTAAAAATAACTTTCCTCTTTAACAACTATCTAATGCAATGAAAACTCGTTTCCTTTTTCCTCACTGGTGCAAGCCACTGGGCTGGTGGTTAGCCATTCCATTTCTGATTTTAGGTATCATTTATGTGAGCCGCTCAAATTTTATAGAACAATTTGAACCCTATGCAAGCTATTTTGAAGTTAAAATCCCTAAGTGGCTGGTGATAATCGATGATGAAGAAGACTTAGGCATTCAAAATTTCGTTAGCAACAATATTCTGGACGAAATCATTACCATTGGTCTTACGCTAGGTTTACTATTTGTGGCTTTTTCAAAAGAAAAAGTCGAAGATGAATGGGTGGCTCAGGTACGCCTTGAATCATTGCAATGGGGTGTGTTATTAAATACTGTTTTTATTATTCTGGCAACCTTGATGGTATATAGTTTCAAATACCTCGACGTTTTGATCTACAATGTCTTTACGACGTTGATCATTTTCATCGTCCGCTTTAACTGGGTTTTATACATTCAACCTTTTCTTTTTAAAGGAAAACGAGTGACGCCCATGATTTGAGACAAAAGAGGAAACACGCATGAAAAATACCATTCGCGTAGAGCGAGCGATTAAAGACATTACACAGGCTACGCTGGCGGAAGCCGTGCAGGTGTCCCGCCAAACAATTAATGCCATTGAAGCGAATAAATACGTGCCTTCTACGGTGCTGGCTCTCAAAATAGCCCAGTATTTCGGTAAACCGCTTGAGAGTATTTTTGAACTCGAAGAAGGTGATTAACTGAAAAAGCCAGCTCGACAAGCTTGTCGGGCTGGCTTTTGTGCACATCATCGCAGGTTTACTTCTTCACTATCGCAACCAATGCGGTTTCCTGTAGCTCCGCCGGACGGGTTTTCGTGTTAATAAACTTCATGGTTAGCTTACTGATGTGGTAATGTGGAAAGCGTTTCAGAATGGTTACTCCATAGCCTCGTTCACGTAACAGATCAAGGTATGAAGTTTCGATGAAGAGTGGGGTTTCAGCGGGAATTGAAGGTAACTCTTCCAGTATCGTTGCCGTATGGGGCACGTTCGCGTAAAACTCCAGAGCAAAATTGATGGGATTATTACGAATGACGGTAACGCCCTTTATTTCCGGGTGTTCATTAATATAATCTGCCGCGGTGTTCCCAGACTGATACCGAATAATGTCGGGGTACAACACCGCACTGTAAATTCCGTTCATCAGCACCGAAGCCATAAAGCATAACACGACGACGTTGGTAATGCTTTTGGCCGGAAAGAAATATAATAGACCTCCTGCGACAACAGCCACAACGATTCCTACCACTAAAGCATGATTGATATTAATGAGGTAAATTCCTAACAAGGTGCTCAAAAAAAGGATGATAGCAACGAAGTACTGAAAGTAAATGACCCGTTTTGTCGTCGTTTCCTTGGTGATCTGAGCTAGATAAAAAGCAGTCAGAATACTAAAGAAGGGAAACAGGATGTTCAGGTAATGCGGTAACTGAAATTTAGAAGCCGAGAAGATAATAAAGGAAAACACGGATGTTCCCACTACCACGTATTCACGATCTTTCCAGCCGTTTTTATTAAATAACCGCGTGAAAATAGCCACATATAATAAGGCCGACCAAGGCAGAAAAGCCCAGAGGAGCGTGTGGGTATAAAACAGCGGATCGCCACTGCCTTTGATGGGACCCGTATTCATAAACCGCCCAAACTGACTTTCCCAGAAGAAAAAGTAAAGCCCAGAAACGCCCGTTTTACCAAAAACTACCTTCTCTGGATGTAAGTCAAACTGCACATATAAGGTGTAAAGCTCTGGCATTGAAAAAAGAGCAGTCAGGAAAATCGCCAGATACCATTTGGGTGAGATGAATTGCTTCCAGTCGCCTTTGACAACCCATTCAATCACAAAACCAGCTCCGATAATAATAATTACGAAAAGCCCCTTAGTCATAATGGCTGCCGCCGTCCAGAGCGAACCCCAGAGAATAGGCCAGAGCGTGTGATTCCGATAAGCTTTGTAAAAGAAATAAACGCTGGCAATGCCCATTCCTGTTAGGTAAGGTTCCGCCCGTACATCGACGTTGGAGATTAGTAGGTGCTCGGCAGTTAGGTAAAAAAGTACGGCTAACTGAGCCACGGTAGTGGAATAAAGTAACCGGGCAAGTTGATAGGTGTAGTAAGCACCAGCCAGCCAAAAGAGGAAAGGCGGCAGTTTATAGGCAAAAGAGGTATACCCGAAAATTTTATAACTAATGGCCGTAACCCAGAATGGAAAGTGGGGCTTGTCGAGCCAGTCGTCGCCTTCAAGGGTCAGGTTAATGAAATCGTTGGCCTGAGCCATGTTTTTAGCAATGGTAGCGTAAAGCGTTCCGTCCGTTTCCAGGATGGGCGTAAAAAGGCCGAGGGCATTCAGAATAATCCCGAGAACAAGTAACCAGCTAAAATGACGTTGAAGGGTTGGCTCCAGCGGCGAACGAAGGCCAGCGGTCATACGACTGAAAGTAAAAAATCTGAGAAAAGAAATGAGCTTCAAAAGTAAGACCCCGAGCCGGGTTTCAGGATAATCGACCTCTAAAATCTTGGAAAAGGGATTTGGCCAGAGCCAATTTTACGGGAACTGGCACGGTATCTTTCGGGATATTTTCGCTTGTTTTACTCAACCTGAATCACGCAAAGGTTGTAATGGGTGCGAATCTTAACTCAAACCCAAGGCTCTATTTACTTCAGAAACGACATTTCAACGTATGATTAATCTGGATTTCCTGCAAAAAGTTTATTGGCGAAACACCGTTCAGGATTACCTCATTACCCTGGGGATAATCATGCTAGGTCTGCTGCTGGTAAGGCTTTTCAAAAAGTACATTATTGCCAAACTGAAGATTCTGACCAGCCGTACCAAGAGCTATTTTGACGATTACCTCGTCGATAGTATGGATCGTTTCGGGATACCAGCTCTGAACTTTGCGGTGATTTATTTCGCTCTGGATTTTCTCCGGCTTTCCCGAAAAGTAGATAAAATCGTTACCATTGCCACGACGATTATTATTACCATTCTCGTCATTCGGATTCTTTCATCGGCCATTTTATTACTTCTTCAGGCAAATCTGCGTCGACAGGCTCAGGGGGAGGAAAAAGTCAAGCAAATGGGCGGCTTAATGCTCATCATTAATAGTATCATCTGGATACTTGGCATTGTCTTTCTCATCGATAACCTGGGGTATAACGTCTCAACGATCATTGCCGGTCTGGGGATTGGGGGTATTGCTATCGCTCTGGCGGCTCAGAATATTCTTGGCGACGTCTTTAATTACTTCGTGATTTTCTTTGACCGTCCGTTTGAAGTGGGTGACTTCATCATCATTGATACCAAAATGGGCGTGGTGGATTACATTGGGCTGAAAACCACACGTATCAAAAGTCTTTCTGGCGAGATGCTGGTTTTTGCTAACAGTGATTTAACGGGCTCGCGTATTCACAATTACAAGAATATGCAACAGCGGCGGGTGGTTTTCAAAATTCAACTGGATTATAAAACGCCAGTGGAGCGGCTGGCCGAAGTATCGGCCCTGCTAAAACAGGTAGTGGAGGAGCAAAGTCCTGTTCGGTTTGACCGGGCTCATTTCATGAATTATGGAAGCTATGGCCTTGAATATGAGATTGTTTATTTTGTGCTTGATGCCGATTATACGGTTTATATGAATGTACACCAGCGGGTGAATATCCGTATTTATGAAGAGCTTCAGAAACGTGGCCTTGCCTTTGCCTTACCTACGCAGTATCTCTATATTTCAGGGATGGAAAAAGACACAGATTCATCCGCCCGGATGCAGTAGAATAAAAAGTAACGATTATTTCAGCATTTTACCTGAAATATCAAAAGTGTATTTTGCTGATTCCCAATAAAAAGTTATCTTTGCGACTCGTTTTACAGAACTGCTTGAATAAAGCTGATTCTCAAGAAATTAAGCCGGTCCCCGGTACATCGATAACTCATAAAATTGTATTACTATGGCACGGGTTTGTCAAATCACGGGCAAGAAAACGCAGACGGGTTTCAACGTCTCGCATGCCAACAACAAAACGAAGCGTAAGTTCTATCCAAACCTGCAGACGAAGAAATTCTTCATCCCTTCTACAGGTGAGTGGGTTCAGATCAAACTTTCTACGCAAGCAATCCGCACGATCAATAAGAAAGGCATTGAAGCCGTTCTGAAAGAAGTAGGAGCTCAATTCTAATTTATTAATTAGAAGAAAAAAGGCCTTGGCATTTTCGTGTCAAGGCCTTTTTTCGTTTGAGAATGACAAACCCATGCGAAAACTGATTACCTATCTGACTGATTTTATCCGGGAAGACTTTAAACCCTCGTTATACGGGGTAACGGCCCTCTACATGGCCGCCTGGATTACGCTGAATTATACGATTGATCTGGAAGATAGTATTATCGATAGTTATCGCGGTAGCTGGATTCGTCTGGTTTTGTTTTTTGTGCTTGATGCGACGGTCTACCTAAGCGTAGCGGCTTTCTGGCTGTTTTCGCACGGAAAGCAGACGATTCTAAAAGCCCCAAAATTCTGGCTTTTCAGCGTATTTGGCCTGTTTATTATGGCCTGGTGGCAGGATTATACGGGTTACCAACAGCTTACCGAGTTTCCGGTTTTTGAGCATATCTATAGCTTTGCTCATTACTGCTTTTCTAACCTGAGTTCAGCCCTGACCATTTGGTTACCCCTTTATATTTTCTACCGTTGGGTGGATCGGCAATCTTCTTACTTTTACGGTTTTCGGCCCGATGGAGCCAGCTTGAAAATGTACGGGTTAATGTTACTCCTTATGGTTCCATTAATTGGTTGGGCTTCTTTTCAACCGAGTTTTCTGCAAACCTATCCCGTTTATAAAGGATGGGGAGCGGCCGAAGCGTTGAAGCTACCTAATTGGGTAACTGCTCTTATTTTTGAATGCTGTTACGGTTTTGACTTTATTTCGACAGAATTACTCATCCGTGGGTTTCTGATTATTGGAATGGCCCAGATTCTGGGACGCGGAGCCGTGTTACCAATGGTTGCGGTGTATGCCTGCATTCATTTTGGTAAACCGCTTGGCGAAACCATTGGGTCCGTTTTCGGCGGGTACATTCTGGGAATTCTGGCTTACGAAAGCCGTACGATCTGGGGAGGAATTGCCATTCACCTAGGTGTAGCCTGGCTGATGGAAATGGGAGCTTTTTTACAAAAGCTTTGGTAGGTATAGTTGAGGATGAAAAGAATTTTTGACTTGATTATCGACAAATAATCCACAGAATCAGGGATAATTTTGGTAATTAAAAAAGATCTTTAAACTTCAGTGAGTTTTATTGTCTGATTGTCAACTTATAGTAACAGAGCTCCTTAACGATAGAATTCAACGAAGTTATATGTTGAAAAAAAGTACACTGATCATAGCCGGAGTAAGTATGGTGGCCTGGGCCACTTATGTCATCTGGTCGAATAAAAATCGGCACATTGCCCTGCCCCCCGCAGACGTGCAGTATCGATCGTTTGCAGAAGTAGGCCGCGATTCAGGTCGGGGAAACCTGATTGGAATTCAACCTTACATGCTAGCCGTTGATTATTCCAGCGAAGAGGCCTTCTTCCAGAAACTCAATGGCTATTTTGCTGAAGCTCGCCGCAAAGGCTGGCTGAATCGCAAAAGCATTGTGATCTTACCCGAAAATATCGGATTATGGTTAGTCGTGGCCGGTGAAAAACGCGAAGTATACACGACGTCTCGCCTTGATGAGGCCATGAAAACGCTCAAATACAGTAATTATTTCTCGTTTCTATCGTCACGGATGCAGGCTCCACCGGGCATTAAAGATCAGGCCAGTTATGCCTTGTTATCCATGAAAGCGATGGACATGGCTACGATTTATCAGCAGACTTTTTCACATCTGGCCAGCACCTATGATGTAACCATTGTTGCCGGAACGATTCCCTTGCCTGAACCTTCTATTCGGGAGGAGAAATTGATGTTTGAAGAGCAAGGTTCGCTGTACAACGTTTCGGGGGTGTTTTTACCCGATGGCTCGCTGGGGGGATTGGTTCGCAAAACACATTTAAGTGAAACGGAGCGTAAGTTTATTACGCCCGGAAAAATCACTGACTTATCTGTTACTGAAACACCTGCCGGAAATCTGGCGGTATTAATCAATCAGGATTCCTGGTTTTCAGAAGCTTATACTACCATTCGCGGAAAAAAACCAGCCATAGTGGCCGTCCCTGCGATCATTACCATGAATAACTTTTTCCGGGTTCCCTGGTCGGGTTATAAAGAGTACCTGACGCCCGCCGATGCCCGGGACGATGTTTCGAAAATCACCGAAGAGGAGGCCTGGCAGAAATACAGCTTCGTTGGCAGAGCCAATAAAGAGGCGAATATCAAAAGCGGTATGGGGGTCTTCCTGCACGGCGAACTCTGGAACCTAGGTTCAGATGGGGAGACACTAATGGTGCAGGATACGACGTTCTACGAAGGAAAAAACACCCAAGGGGCTAGTTTGTCTTGTTTGTGGTTATAAAGCCAGCGTAAATAAGCACGGATTCATTCTGGAAAACCCTTGGGGAAGCCTACTTTTGCGGTTTAGTCCAGGTACGTACTGACCGATCTTAAACTCAGCAAGGTAACAGCTATCCCGTTCAGGGATATCCTTCCGTATGAATCGTATTACCACTTCAATTCTCATTGCCCTCGTGGCAGGTGTGTTTTTCATCCCTTTTTTAGGGAATGTCCATTTGTTCGACTGGGATGAAATCAACTTCGCCGAAGCTGCCCGGGAGATGATTGTTCTCAAGGATTACCTACGTGTACACATTGATTTTCAGCCTTTCTGGGAAAAGCCACCCTTCTTTTTCTGGCTTCAGGCTCTAGCCATGAACGTCTTTGGGGTAGGAGAGTTTGCCGCTCGTTTGCCTAATGCCATTTGTGGAATCATTACGCTGATTTTATTATACCATCTGGGCGAGCAGCTTTTCAACCGCCGTTTTGGCCTGCTGTGGGTAGCTTGTTACTTCGGTTCTATTCTGCCGCATTTATATTTTCGCTCCGGGATTATCGATCCGTGGTTTAACCTCTGGATTTTCCTGGGCTTAAACGGAGTGATCTTCTTCCGCTGGAAAAAAGACCGCTTTAGCATTCGATTACCTAGAGGACAGTGGTTTTATTTATTGCTGGGCGGATTCTTACTCGGCATTGGTATGCTTACCAAAGGCCCCGTCGCATTCATTATCGTTTCACTGACGTTGGGCGTATACTTCGTTCTGAACGGCTTTAAGTTCTACATCAGCCCTTTACAGTTCATCATTTTTGCATTAATGACGTCGGTGGTAACGGCCATCTGGTACGGCATTGAAACCTACAAAAATGGATTCTGGTATCTTCAGGAGTTCATTAAATACAGTTACCGCTTATTCTCTACCCCCGATGCTGGTCACGGTGGTTTTCCGGGGTATCACTTCGTCATTCTATTTTTTGGCTGTTTTCCCGCCAGTACGTTTGCTCTGCGAGCCCTGAGCTTCCGAAGTCAGGCCGGAGAAACCGATTATCAGCGGGATTATCAGAAGTGGATGGTAATTCTGTTTTGGGTGGTGTTGATCCTGTTTACAATAGTCAAATCGAAGATCGTGCATTATTCTTCGATGTGTTACTTCCCTTTGACGTACCTGGCAGCCCTAACGTTGCAACGAATGTGGGAAGGACGTGTGAGGTTCAGTACCTGGATGAAGGTAAGTCTGATCGTTTCGGGTGGCATTTTCGTGCTGTTAACCATCGCTTTACCCATCCTTTCTAATCACATTAACTGGATTCAATCGAAAATTGCTAACGATACGTTCGCCGTAGCTAACCTGGATGCCAAAATTACCTGGACGGGCTGGGAAGCCACACCTGGCGTAGTTCTGGCGATAGTTCTGGCTGCTGGGTTATACTTCTTTAATCGTCAGCAATACTCCAAAGGCGTTACGACATTGTTTCTGGGAACAGCAGTTTTTATTACGCTAACACTCGGCTTCTTTATTAACCGAATTGAAGGCATTTCACAGGCGGCAGCCATCCGTTTTCTGGAAGCCCGGCAGGGGGAAGATTGTTACATTGTTACCTATCGTTACCGAAGTTATGCTCCCTATTTTTACGCTCGTCAGCAGCCCGGTCGCCACTTAAGTAGTTGGCAGGATGATTGGGCTTTACGTAGTCCTGAGGTAGATAAACCTGTATATGTCATTACTAAAAACTACTTTGAAGCTGAAACCGATACCATGCCACAACTGCAAAAAATAGGCTCCGAAAATGGCTTTGTCTTTTATAAAAGGAAGTAATCGTTTCTAATAACAGTAAAAATCTTAGTATAACAGAGAAAGCCGGTGACTAATCATCACCGGCCTTCTCTGTTATAACTTATCAGAAAACTAAAAACTTAACGGCTTACCGAGGTCGTTTTAGCTGTTTTTTTCTTCATGAAATCACCGCGAGAAAAGAATTTCTCGATCATGCAGTAGAGTAGAATGAAGAAATAACGACTACCCATTTCCTTAATTTTAAGCTTCGATTCGCCGTATTTCCGGTTCGTCCAGGAATTGGGAATAATTTCGAAGGAATACCCCCGAACGTAAGCTTTCAGCGGTAGCTCAACCGTGAGGTTAAAGTGCGGAGAAAGAAAGGGTTTAATTCCTTCAATCGTTTCACGTTTGTAGAGTTTAAAAGCGTTGGTGGTATCGTTATACTTAATGCCAATCATCATTCGAATGATCAGATTGGCTACCCGGTTAATCGTCTTTTTTAAGGCTGGGTAATCAATGACTTTGCCTCCTTTTATCCAGCGGGAGCCGAAAACGGCGTCAGCATCGGTTTCCCGCATTTTATAATAATATCGCACTAAATCCTCGGGATCGTCCGACATATCAGCCATCATAACCGCTACGCAATCGCCCGAAAAACGCTCCAGACCGTACCGAACGGCATACCCAAAGCCATTGGGCCCCAGATTGGTTTCATAATGGAGCGTTGGAATTTGCAGGGATAACTGCTGTAAAACCTGTAAGGTATTGTCTTTTGAATTATCGTTAGTGACGAAAATCTCGTGTTCAATTCCTTCCCGAGCTAATGTTTTATACAACGACAGCAAGGTTTCAGAAATAGAATCTTGTTCGTTATAAGCTGGAATAACAACACTGAGTTTCATAAAAAGGGAAGGATTGGACGAATGGACGATAATTGATAAATGAATAGCAAAGATAGAATTTCCTGGCACTATTTCGATATTAATCAGTGGAGTAACTCAGGGTTTAACAACAGAAACGCCGGACTTTAAAGCCCGGCGTTTTTTCCGTTATTCTAAAAATTCAAACTAGGCGTGACGCAGACGTTCAGCGATTCCATCGTGGATCTCTGAAAGCGTCGACGTAATGTCGTACGTCCAGTTCCAGCCGGGATAATGAGCTTTAAATTTCGATAAATCGGAAACGTACCAGATGTGATCACCGATGCGGTTGGTGTCTGAATACGTATAATTCATGGTGTTACCGGTGATTTCCTCACACACTTTGATGGCCTCCAGCATGGAAACGTTGGCAAAACGACCACCACCGGCGTTGTACACTTCGCCTGCCCGTGGATTCTGATAGAAGTGCCAGAACATATTCACCAGATCATGAGCGTGGATGTTATCTCGAACCTGCTTGCCTTTGTACCCAAAAATGGTATAAGAGTTACCCGTAATGGCACATTTCATCAGGTAAGATAGGAATCCGTGTAACTGTGCTCCCGAGTGGTTGGGTCCTGTCAGACAGCCACCGCGGAAGATACCCGTTTTCAGACCAAAATACCGACCGTATTCCTGCACAAGTACGTCAGCCGCTACTTTTGAAGCTCCAAATAAGGAGTGTTTGGTATGGTCAATGCTTAAATTTTCATCGATGCCATTCTCATAATAGGCATGATCTTCCGCGATTTCCCAACGAGTTTCGGTTTCTACTAAGGGAAGGAAGTTAGGGTTATCTCCGTAAACTTTGTTCGTAGAAGTAAAAATGAAAACGGCTTCTGGACAGTGCAAACGAGTCATTTCCAGTAGATTAAGCGTACCCGTAGCGTTTACCGAGAAATCCGTGAAAGGCTCGCGGGCAGCCCAGTCGTGGCTGGGTTGAGCAGCCGTGTGTACAATCAGCTTAATGTCTGCACCAAATTCCTTAAAAATTACTTCCAGCTCTTCAACAGAGCGAATATCAGCGGTACGGTGAACGTAGTTGGAATATTTTTCTTGAATGCGGTTTCGGTTCCATTCGGTGTTACCATCTGTTCCGAAGAAATATTGCCGCATGTTGTTATCAACACCGACAACCATATCAAATTTATCTGCGAAGAAAGAAACTGACTCACTTCCAATCAACCCGGCAGAACCCGTTACTAAAGCAATGTTCATGTGTTAAAGGTTTAAAAAAATGATTTAAGTAAACAGACTATTGAAGATCAAGCAATCCCAACGCTAAATTAATACTTAATGCAAAAAAAGCGGCACTGAATATATCAAGTACCGCTTTTCATGTATAAGTGTTCTCAAAAAAGGAATTAATTATGAGTAGATCCCTTCTCTGACAATAATTTAAGACGAATATCTTCGGCACGCTGAGCAACACCTTCTTTATCAGGCCAATTTTGTTTCAACTGTGCCGCAGCACTATCAGGAGAAACGCCGTAAACAGTTTTGTTGTTCTTACGAACGTCAGGCTGGTCGATGGTATTCGCGTTTTGATAGGAGCAGGAAGCCAGCAGGCTACCTAGCATAAGAACGGATAATATCGTTTGTACTCGCTTCATAAGGAGAATGATGTCAGGGACTGGCTGCAAAAATAGCTAGCAAATGATTCAGGACAAACACATTATTGGATTTTCCTGTTCAATAAACCTATGAATTAACTTTGAGTTTTAAAAAAGTGGGAGAATTATTCGAAAATCGTTCGCTGTAGTGTATCCTCAATTATCTTTACTCCTCTTAGTTTGTCCGCCAACATTATGATCCAACTTTTTCTCGAAAGCCTGTTCTGGTTGCTGATTTTCCTAGTGTTTTATACCTATTTGGGGTATGGCATTTTTCTCTGGTTTCTGGTAAAAATCCGGGGAAAGAAAAAAAGTCGCTTTAACGCCAACTATCAGCCCGAAGTAACCCTTGTGATTCCGGCGTATAATGAAATGAATTGCTTGGCTGAGAAAGTACAGAATTCATTAACACTGAATTACCCGGCTCATTTATTAAAAATTCTTTTCGTCACCGAAGGTTCGACAGATGGCAGTACCGAATGGTTACAGCAACAATACGGTAGTAACGAGCGAATTTCAGTAATGGGCGGGGCCCAGCGGCGGGGAAAAATCGAAGCCATTAACCTGGCCATGCAGCAAGTACACTCCCCACTGGTGATTTATACCGATGCCAATACCAATCTGAATCCCGATGCTATCCCTAATATTGTCCGGCATTTTGCTGATGCGGAAGTTGGGGCCGTTTCGGGAGAAAAACGGATTCAGACCTTTGATAATGAGGCAGCGGCGGGAGCTGGAGAAGGGTTATACTGGAAATACGAATCTTTTCTGAAAAAACTCGATACCGACTTACACAGTGTTGTAGGAGCCGCCGGCGAATTATTTGCCATCCGAACGGAGCTTTATGAGCACGTTGAAAAAGATACTTTGCTCGACGATTTTATGATCTCCCTGCGAATCGCCAGTCGTGGCTTTCGCGTGGTTTACGATCCCGAAGCGTATGCTCTGGAGCGACCTTCGTTTTCAATTGGAGACGAGAAAAAACGTAAGGTTCGCATTGCAGCGGGTGGTTTCCAGTCCATTGCCCGCTTGCCGCACTTGCTCAATATTTTCCGCTATGGCTGGCTTTCGTTCCAGTACATTTCTCACCGACTGATGCGTTGGGCGGTAGCTCCATTTGCCTTACCGCTGATTTTTCTGATCAACCTATTACTGGCATTGATGACTGAAGGCTGGTTTTACCCAGCATTATTCATTGCTCAGGTTGGTTTTTACGCGGCGGCTATGTTGGGTTATTATTTCGAAAATCGAAAGCTTCGTATCAAGGCATTATTTGTGCCCTATTACTTTTCCTTTATGAACTGGTGTGCGATTCTAGGCTATTTCCGTTATAAAAACGGACTGTCTTCGGGAATCTGGGAAAAGGTGCGGAGGGCTCAATAAGGTCCGTTTATGTAGAAAAGAAAAGGCTCCGAACTTCGGAGCCTTTTCTTTTCTGTTACATTTTGACAAACTTCTTAATCACACGTTCCTGCCCCTGCCGAATTTCAAGTAAGTAAACACCTTTATTCAGTGAGGAAACATCCAATTTTTGATGGAAGCTATAGCCTTCTTTCTTATGCAGTTGTTGTTTAATGCTACGGCCCAAGCCAGAGTCATAGAGGTAGAATTCCACCGGAAGAGCGTTATCATTTTCCAGCGAAACCTCCACAAAGTCAACAGCGGGAACCGGGAACACCTTCAAACTGCTTAACGATGAGCTCAACACTGGGGCCGCAGCTTCCGCAGCTACCCGACCCGCCGTTGAAGTGGTAGGACCAGGGACGACAAACACCGGGGTTTCAGAAACCGGAATGGTTACCTTACCCGCCGTAGCTGTCAGTGTTGTTACCTGCATGGAGTCGCTACCGATCACGGGTTTGTAAAGCTTCGCAGTACTTGCTCCGTTAAGATTGAGCACATAGCTAGCCGTCCGTTCTTTTTCGTCGGGCACTACCAGCATGTACATGGACTGATTGTTATACTTGTAATGATCCACAATAGGGTCATTCTGAAGCGTAGACTGGTAACTAAATTCCCCAAATTTTTCATGAACCTGATGAATGTAATCGGCTGCTGGTTTACGAGTCTGATCGGTATTAATCAAGCCCATTGAACCAAACTGCGTTGGCGAAAGGAAATTATCGTCGTACATCTGATACAGGAACACTTTTTCAATACCTGCCCGGGCATAAAGTAAGGAGGTACGTAAGATCCAGTCTGCCTGCGTTTGAATAGCCGTCTTATTTCCAATGGCAATGGCTTTTAGCGGGCTACCCTGATTCAGGTCATAACCCGTTTCGGTTACCCAAACGGGCATCCCCTGTGATTGCTGATGAGCTAAGGTATTAAAATCAGACGCAATCTGACGGACCCGGGTTACTTCGGGGGCGGCTCCACGGGAAGCCATGCCGTTTTGCATCATAGCACCGTCGTCCGAATACAGGTGATAATTAATCACGTCCCAGCAAAGGTTAACGCTGCCGTCCGCTTTGTAACCCCGGTATTCTTTGCACCAGTCAATCATTCCCTTGATGTAATCCACCGAAGCTGCTGCCAAACCAGCCACTACCACCTTCATATTAGGATCTGCGTTTTTAATACCAACGCCGGGGCCCATGGTGTTTTTATGACCATCGTAAAAAGCCGAAAGGTTGGCGGCGTATTCACGGCTGGTCTGGTAAGCTTTGCGACCTTTCCACCATTTGTCACGTTCGTTTTCGCACTCAATGTACTTGATGAGGTTCAGACCAATTTTTACCGTATTAATGCCGTCGTTATTCCAGCGTTGAGAGCTGTTTACGCTCATTAAAGATGGGTCAACGTTGGTATTACTTCCGTAACGGGCTGCGTACTGGAAACCTACTTTAGCCTGCTCAATATAGGAAGTGGGATTGGTCAGGTCTTTACCGTAACGAAGCGGAATGTTCTCCGAATCACGTTCATCATCGGGGTAGGTTTCCTGCATCCAGTTTGGGATGGTTTTAAGACAGGCTAACACTTCGATACCCTCGGCCTTGCAGCGTTCGTAGATGATATCATAATTCCAGCCACCGCTGTGTACTGGGTTAAAGGTATATTTCCCTTCGGTTGACTCCAGTTTTTCCCAGTCCATATAATGACGAATACCTGAGAAATTTTTAACGGCCTTGAGCTTTGTTTCATTGATGACCGTTGGATTTTGGCCATCTTCAAAATCCCATTCAAAGGCATTGATTCCGAACATATCCTTCAGCTTCACGGATTTTTGCGGAGCTGCTGTAGGCTGATTAGTGGCAGCCTGATAGGTTCCGTAGATTTCCATTTCGTTGGGATATTGATACCAGGCATTCAGAACCAGATAACGGGCATTAGGAATAGGGGTATCAAGGGTGAACGTAGAATAACGATCGGGGTAAGGGCCTACCCACTCATTGTAACGTTCCCCCGTGAAGGTAGCGATGGGGATACGTTTCCAGTTCTCATCAATAATGGATATGGTTACCGGATTATCCTTCAAGGAGCCTTCTCCATCGTAGAACCGAATACTCTGAATCGTCATTCTTTCTCCATCCTGAAGAGGATAATAAGCGTCAAAGTTATTCAGAATTTTTCCCCAACCTGTATTGACAGCCACATCCGTAATGCCATCAAATAAGCCCTCAAGCCCATTGCTGACGTTATTCAACTGATACCAACGTTTGGGATCAAGTGTGATTTTAGTCCCTACTACTTCATAAGCAGGAGTTGTAGTCGAAGGACTAGTGGGGGCAGTTTGGTTAGCTTTTACAAGAACATTAACAGTCTCGTTTCCCGCTGCTGTATAATTCTTACTCGCGGCTTGCGAAGCCGTGATAGAAGTCGTTCCAGCGGCCACAACATTAGCTTTCCATTGACCAGTAGCGTTCGAAACCGAGATAATATCGGGATTTGCCGAGGTATAGGTAATCGGCGATTCGTTGTTGTTACTAGTAGCATTAAGCACGAAAGGCTGATCACCTACCTTTTTCTCGGGAATGGCAGGGAAGGAAACAACGGACGGTGAGAGAACCGAATTCGAAGTACCTGTTTTAATTTCCAACCAGTTGAAATTCCAGTCACCTTGTTTGATGAACAAACGTAGCTTCTGACTGCCCTCAGGTAGGGTTACCGTTGTGCTGATAGTAGACCAGACTTGCCAGCCACCCGTTTGGGGTACACTTATGGTTTTTAAAACGGTTCCATTGCCATTCTGAACTTCAAATTTCCCGTTCCCATAACTATTGGCTATCCGAAAATTAAGGGTATAATTTCCCGCAGAGGGTACTTTGATGTTATAATCCAGCCAGTCGTTACTGTCAATTCGGCCTACGTTAAGACCGCCACCCACATCGCTGGTGGTTTCCGTCTGCACGCCCAGCATGGCATCATAATCTTCCGCTTCGATCTTAGCGGGGATGGGTCTACAGGCTTTTACTTCAAACCAGTTAAAATTCCAGGCTCCCTGTCTAGCAAAAATTCGAATGGTTTGATTACCAGCGGGCAAAGAAACGCTTGTACTGATGGTCGTCCAGCCTTGCCAGCCACCTGTTTGGGGTACGCTGAGCGTAGAGAGCACACTACCCGAAGCGTTTTGTAACTCGATTTTTCCATTCCCATAACTATTGGCAACCCGAAAACTGAAAGCATATACGCCAGCAGAAGGAACATTGACCTGGTAATCCATCCAGTCATTATCGTCGATCCAGCTTACATTCAAACCGCCACCCACATCACTGGTGGTCTCGGTCTGCACGCCTAGCATGGCATCATAATTTTCAGCCTCAATCTTCGCTGGTAAAGGCTTGTAAAGGTGGGGAGAGGGAGCTGAAGAAGCTCCATAGGAAATGCCAAGTGCTCCACAGAGCACTGCTGCAAGAAGTAAGGGTGATTTCATCTCAACTTTGTTGGCGGACAATAGTCGCTAGAAAATCTTTTAAAAGCTTTCTAAATTTTCTACGTTTCAGCCATTTTTTTGACGCGGTGAATAATTCGAATATTCATAGATAGAGCAGAGATAATCGTTAACAAATGTCATGCAATATAATTCAAAATATAATACATTTTATTTTATAATTTGTTTGTTATTTTCTCTTTTGTCGTTCATTTATTTAATATTTGTGTATGCATCTACTTCCTGCCTGGTTGTTGCAGCACCGTTTTAGCTACTCTGCCGAAAAACCCGACCCTTCACTCCTTGACGATCTAAAGACCCGACTTTCCAAGTTTCAGGTTGAAGATCCCGAGGTGACCATTGCTATTCCTGCGTATAATGAGGAACGAACCATTCTCAATACGCTATCTTCGCTGGCTAATCAGAAAACTCGCTTTCGGACGGAGCTGATTATTGCCAACAATAATTCTAAGGATCGCACCCAGGCTTTACTAGATGCTTGTGGGGTTAAATCCATTCTCGTAACGCAGCAGGGAATAGGCCATGCCCGGCAGGCAGGTTTGGAAGCAGCCCGTGGGAAATACCTGCTTAATGCCGACTGTGACTGCATTTACCCACCTACCTGGGTTGATAGCTTGGTAGAACCCCTGACGACGCCTGAATTTTCCTGTACGTACGGGACGTATTCATTTTTGCCTAGTGCGGTTAATTCGAGAGCGGCTTTAATGTTACACGAAACCGTTTCTCATGCCGGATTCAAACTTCGCCGCTGGAAGGGTTTTGAATACATCAATGTACTGGGTTTTAACTTTGCGTTTCGTCGCAGTGATGGGCTGGACGTAGGTGGGTTCCGGGTGGATGCCGGGCATCAGGGAACGGTAGCCGCTCAGGGCGTATGTGAAGATGGCTGGATGGCGATGACCTTACTCGATAAAGGCAAACTTAAGCACGTAACCAAGGGGGCTCACGTTTGGACGGACGACCGGGTATTGAACCGTGATGGAGGTGTTCTAAAAGCTTTTAAAAAGCGTATTGCGGTAGAGTTCAGAAGGTTGGCTCAGAAATAATCATCAACTACTCATTAAGGCCTAAAAAATCCGCCCAATTCTACAAAACCGCCAGCTATTTATGAGTTCAAGTGCAAGCCTGCCAAAGGTTTCAATTGTAACGATCAATTACAATCAGGCAGAGGTTACTCGCCAATTTCTGGAATCTAGTCGTTTCCTCACGTATCCTAATTACGAAATCGTTATTGTAGATAACGCTTCCAAGCAGGTGCTGAGCACCGTTTTAGACGTGAGTGATTACCCAGGTACCCGCATCGTGCGAAGTGAAGAAAACCTAGGGTTTACTGGTGGAAATAACATCGGTATGGCAGCGGCTAATGGCGATTATTTCTTCATTGTGAATAATGATACGGAAATGCCTCCGTCCTTATTAGATGATCTGCTCAAGCCTTTCGCAACGGATCCCCGTATTGGAGTTACTTGCCCTAAAATCAAGTTTTTTGATTACCCTGACATCGTTCAATACGCGGGGTACAATCCCATGAATCCCTATACTGGTACGGCTACTCCCATTGGATTGAATGAAAAAGACGAGGCTAAATTTGATCAGTCGGGGGTTACCAATTTTGCCCACGGCTGTGCTATGCTGGTCAAGCGGGAAGTTATCGAAAAGGTAGGCCGATTTGCTGAACGGTTCTTCCTGTATTATGAAGAGCTGGACTGGTCACAACGAATTAAAGACGGTGGGTTTTTGATTTATTACGTCGGAACCACGCACATTTTACATAAAGAATCGGTTTCAGTGGGTCCAGCCAATCCTTTAAAAACCTATTACCTGACTCGTAACCGTATCTTATATATCCGTCGGCACGGAAGCTGGTTTCAACGAATGGTTTTTTACGGATTTTTTGCATTTGCCGTATTGCCTAAACACTTGCTGACGTATCTTATTCAGGGAAAAATGGCTCATGCCAAAGCCTTTATGAAAGGAGTTTCCTGGAATTTACACTCACCCAGTACTTCAGCGGTATAAATTTAAGCCGTAGCCAGAAGCTTTTTCTGCTCTTCCTGATCCAGTCGCCGGGTTACATCAATCAGGGCGGCCATCAGGTAGATGTATATGCTAGAAGGAAACTGGACGATGGCTTCCTGGGGGTAATTGCCAATATTAAGAGCAAAGACCGAAAGAGTCATGGCCAGACAATACATTTTCAGCTCCGGATTTCGGATTGCGTAATAATTGATTATACCCGTTCGAATGATCTGAAACATAAGTAGACAGAAAAGGAACAGGCCAATCCAACCCATCTCTACCGCTACGCGAACATAACCGCTGTCCGGTGGAAAATTAGCCAGGTACGAATTCGGAGCGAAGCGTTGTCCCCATACGCCCGTAGCTCCTAAACCACCACCAATCGGGTGGGAGAGAATATACGGCTGGATACGTTTTTGATTAGCCTTTCGTAAATTAAACGAAGCATCTTCCGAAGGCTTGAAGGCCGACTGGAACCGATAAAGCGTCTGATTAGAGGTGGGAATAAAAATTAGAATGACCATGAGTATGGCCGCAACAATACTAAATTGTAATACCCTTGGGGTGTAGTTTAAGATTCCAAACATAGCCAGACCAGCCGGTACTAATACGTAGGCTCCCCGCGTTCCGGAAAATAGCATAGCCGCCATATAAAAGACGATTAATACTCCTAGCACGTATTTCTTCCAGGTTTTTAAATTTCCAGAAATCAGGGCTACGCAGATGAGTGCCGCAATCACCATGTTATAGGAAAAAGCCACGGGGTCGGAAAGAATCGAATACTTACGCCAGTGCCCTCCGATAAATAAAAGGTTGGCGATGTTCGGATCAGAATGTAACCACTCTTCTTCTGCGGCTGAAAAGCCGATATACTCCTGTTTGAAGGCGTAGCCAGCGGCGTATGCTGCCAATAATAGCCACATTTTAAGAATAGTACGTATGAGTTGTACCGTGCGAATTTGATACTTAAACACGAAGTACATCAACATTACGAAGGCTACCGACCGAACCGTATACACCCAGGCCAGACGGGATTCCGCCGCAGGGTTAACAATTTCCAGAAAATTAAAGGCAATCCAGACCCAGATCATCGTACTGATACGGCCCTGAAAAACACTCCAGTCGGGCTTGGCTCGCTGGTAGATGAAAAAGCCCAGAATGAGCATGAGCTGAATGCCATCCATTAACGTACCCAATGGAAAATTGAGCCCAAATCGCATCAGGTAAAAAAGCAGGTACGCAAAAGCCAATAAGACTAGTATGCCAAAAGAGGGCTTGGCCACAATGGCGTAAACGCAGGGAATACCAATGAGCGTGGCAATAATACCTGCTCCTGCTACTATTCCATAGGTAACCGTAAGCCAGCCCATTGCCAGTGATAAAACCAACAAAATGGAAATGCCCGGAACATTATAGAACTTTTCAATCCAGAGCTTTTGTCGAAGCCAGGAACGAAGCGTGGGGCGGGTGCTTTCAGAAGACGATATGGGATAGGGAACGTCGCTCACCTAAAAAAACAGGAGTTTAAAGAAAAAGACAAATACACTGGCTAGAGCCACCCAAATGGCTACCTTGCGGGTAATGATTTGAATAGGCGTGAGGTTTTCCGTTGAATCAGGCAAGTCCTCCTCCGTTGTTCGTTCTGGATATATCTTCATAACATCACGTTAAGATTCGGAGCCTTCGTGTTTAGTAGCTACTGAATACTTATTGGCTTTCCTGGCTTTCAGTAAAGCCAGTATTTGATACATCATAAAGCTGGGAATATTCACCAGAGAACGGTAAATCCGGGGATCCGTTTCGGAGCTAACCAAAGCCAGCAGGAAGCCTACCACAAATAATATCAAGCTAATCAGCCAGCTTAGGGAAGCTAAAGGAGCAATCAGCAAATTAACCAGCATGAATATAACTGATAGCACCAGGAATATAAAAAGTGGTGGTCTGAGCAGAATAAACCCAAATACAAACTGATTCCAGTTAAACGAACGAATGCCTTTGCCAATAAGCTTGAAACCGTAGGTGAAATACTTGAACCAGGTGTTAATCCAGCGGGCTCGTTGTTTGACCAGCTGATCCGATTTAGCCGTTTTTTCGTCGTAAACAATAGCTTTATCCGTGAACGCAATTCGGTAGCCCCGGCTAATGATGGCGTACTGTAACACCTTGTCAAAACCGGCTCCGCTTACGTCGAGATGTTCCAGACATTCCCGGTATAAACGCACGGTAAAAGCCATGCCTGAACCAGCCAGGGTAGCTGAAGAACCCACGCCAAAAAGTACTTTTCCGTCGTAAAAGTGGTAATAAATGTCTCGCCCCGCATCCAGACAGGCCAGGGTGGTATTCATATTTTTTGCTTCGCGAATGCCCTGAACCGCCTGAAAACCTTGATCGAAGTAAACATTGAGCTCATTCAGGTATTGAGGGTCCACGAGGTTATCACTGTCAATAATCGTGAGCCGTTCGTGCGGTCTTCGGAAATGGCGAATGGCATAAAAATGAGACCGCGTATTACTCGCAAGAACCTGCTCCGGACGAAGTAAAATAACCCGTGGATCAGGAAAGTGTAGATTACTAATATCGCACTTATCCGCAACGATATAAATCAGATAATTCGAGTAGTGTAAAGCTAGCAACGAATCTACTACTTTAGGCAATAGCGTGGTCTGTTCGTAGGCAGTTACAATAATCGCGTAATCGGCTTCAGGAGCAGTCGAACGATTCGGTAAGGTAGGTTTTCCTTTTAAAAGATAAATGACCCAGAGCACCAGCGGAAATACCAGGTTATAGCCAATGCAAATCTGGACGATGGCCCATAAATAATAGAACACAGTCATCGGGTTAGGCGGTTAAGCGATCGTCGTTTTATTTAGAATCCATCCCGTAAAGGAATTTTTCAGACTCGTTAAGTAGGTAACGGCGGGAGCCTTTTTCGCGGTAATGGTTTCACCGGACTTGTATACGGCCACCACTTTATCAGAAACCGCAATCCATTCCTTGGCTTTGTTGAGACTTTCCAGCGAGGGTGTCTCGATGAGGATTACATCAAAGTTACGGCTAAGCTCCTGCATTTTCTGCTGAACGGTTGTTTCGCTGGCAATTTCCAGTAATGAATAATCCAAACCCTTATTACTCAGAAACTGAATGGGGTGAGGGTCCGTTGCCACAGGTAAGGCGGTTTGTCCTGTCAGGTAGTCTTCCAAAAATAAGGTAGAGCCGGAGCTTTGACTAATGGATGGATTCAGGAAGTTACCATCGATGACTAATACTTTTTTCCCGATCATGGAGAAGGCCTGGGATAAGCTCAATGTAATCAGCGTTTTCCCTTCTCCCTGAGTAAGGCTGGTAATGGCCAGAATATGTTTGTCCTTTAGTTCATTATCCAGTTCAAAACGAACGGCTCGAAGTAAGTCTTTGTACTGCTGGACGTTCTTATTATCCGATTGATTCTGCCAGGACTGATTCAGCGAAGCCGGATCAGTCAGCATATTTAGTCGACCTAAAACCGGGCTATCGGTGGCATTGGCCAGTGACAAGGGATCCTGAATGGATTTGTCCAGGTAATAGATAATAAAGAAGACAAAAACGCAGAGAACGAAACTGACAATTCCTGATAAAGCAACTAGGATAATTTTTTTCGAAGGGGCTGCTGTTCCTGGTAAAGCTTTTTCAAGAATGCGAAGCTGAAGCGTATACTGAGAAAGCATTTTTGCTTCATTGTACCGTTGCAATGCTTCGATGTATTCTTTACTGGCTACATCAATACTTGTTTCATATTCCTGAACCCGAGCCTCATTAGGAACCATAGAATCCAGACGGCTATTTAACTTGTCAAGTTGATCCTGTAAGGATTTAATACTGTTCTGAGCTATTTCCCGTTGGATTTCCAGACTTAATTTCTGGGTGATTAAATCTCCTTTGGCTACTAATGGATTGTAGATGTAACTATCCGTTGCCGCACTGATTTGTATATTTAACTGGTTTTGTAAAGAGTCAACCCGTTGCTTGAATTTAGGGTCAAAGTTGCTTGAATAGTAAATATCGTTAGCGGCCCGTAACTGCTGTTTGACGTCAATGACTTTTTGATTGATAGCCGTCATCGCGTTTTCAAGATACTGTCGGTCAGCGGGGTTAAACTTATTATCAATGTTCTTTAAAGCCGCCGTGTAAGCCACTACATCTTTGACTGCCACTTCTTTTTTAGTCTCGAAATCAGTGATTTCTCCGTATAAATTTCGAGCCTGTTCGTTAAGGTTTAATACCCTATTCTGAATTTTAAAGTTTTTAAGTTCATTCATACGCCGACTTAAATTCGACATCTTTTCATTCATGAATGCTTCTAAAAACTCAATGGATCGGGTGTTACTACTCTGAAGACGATTGGAGAAAGCGGTAATAAATTCATTACACAGGGCATTTACTGCAAACTCAGTCAGATACGGGTTTTCGCCTTCAAATTCAACCTTGATGAAGTCACTGTCACCCACACGATAGACAGTAAATTTTTTCGTTAATGACTCATTATCATATTTCATGGACTCCAGTAAGTCCTGAAGCTCAATCTCTTCTTTTTTCTGCGGAGAGAGCTCATCCCGGGTTGCAAGTTTTTGGGTAAAAATAGCAATAGCCCGGCTCCGTTGCTGAGGGCTTAAATCTTTTAATAAAGAACTGGGCTTTCGATAGGATTCTTCTGCCGATTTAGCTTTTAGATCATGCAGGATGAGCTGATAACCAATGGGATCCAGTGTCTTTTTCAATAACATGCTTTGAATGATGTTATTAAACTTCTGGCTGATCTCCGATTGCTGTTCGTCAGTACGTAAGGAAAACCCCTGATCAGTCTTATCCACCAGACCCGTCGAGATCCGAGCTTCTGATTTATACTGATCGGGTAATTTTTTTACTAGAAAATAACTGGCAATAGTAGTAACGAGAGGGACTAGTATTAAGATTAGTTTCTTGCTATACAAAAACTTTAGAAACTGTACGAATTCAGTCATAGATTCATTGATCGTTAAGGAACCTTTAACGCCTGTAAAAACTCAGACCGGGCAAAGGGCTAAGTTGAGCTAGTTAAAGTTTTATGTTTTCAAGTTTTTCTCCTACTAACTCTTCGAGGCGACTTTTTGCCACCAGCATTTCGCTTTCAGCCGTCATTTTACCCTGGGTATGATCTGAAATCATCAATAGCATTTTGTTATAGCTTTCCAGCGTTTCCTGACCCTTTTCATACTTGTATTTCACGTCCTTAAGCATGCTTTCTACATCCAGTAAAGCCTGAATTTTCGTTCTTAAAATGGCTTTTCGTTGAATATAAATGTAATACCTCTGCTCTACGTCGGCCTTAAGCGTCAAATCAAAAGCGTCTCTTTCGTACACGACTACTTCCTGCTCGGCTTTGGCCTGCTTCACAAGAGCTGGTTTCTGAAGCAAAGCCCCAGCATTTACCACAAGCCCCAATTGATAGCCATTTAACAAATTGCGGGTGCTACCGCTAGGCTGGCTTGGATTTTGGTTAATCAGTGTTACGCTGTTATTGGGACTGTAGAGGTAGGTGAAGGATAAAGCGTCAAAGTAGGAAAGACGATTTTTCTTAATGACCGCATTGGCCGCGTCGATCCTGGAATTATACATTTTACTTTTAGGATACTTCTCCCGGGCAACTGCAATCAGTTTTTCCAAATAGGGATAAGAGATATCCTGCATCATGGAATTCTGCGATTCTTGTGCTCGCGTTTGTTGAAAAACGGAAAGAAAGATAGCGAGAACAAAGAAGAACTTTTTTATCATAGAACGGATGATATATGCATTTCCTGCTCTCGCCATGGGTGATGATGATTGAATAAGAAACGAGTGGGCAGTCTATTAGGATTATACATTCTCGGACTGAAATAGGGCCGGAAATGTTTTAAAAATAATTTTCATGTCCATAGCAAACGAGAAATTGCGAGCGTACTCAATGTCAAGTTGCATACGTTCTTCTTCGGACATATCCTGTTTACCTTTTCCTCGTTTAGTTACCTGCCAAAGCCCGGTCAGTCCAGCCGGTCCGGCAAAACGAAGAATATATTCGTCGGAAGTCAGTTTTTCTGCTTCGTAAAGCGGTAGTGGCCGATTACCCACCAGAGACATATCGCCTCGGAAAATATTGATGAGCTGAGGTAACTCGTCGATGCTGGTATTACGGAGGAAACCCCCAATGCGGGTAATACGGGGATCATTCCCAAACTTCATGAATGCGGCTTTGTTGTGTTTCCGCTGGAGATATACCTTTTCGCAAACGTGCTCATTGTCAAGGTATAGCATCTGAGGACAGGCCGTATAACCCGAAGCTTTACACTCGGCACACAAGCTGTGATTCTGAGTCGAGGTCGTGTTTTCTACCTCTTTATTGTACATGTTGAAGGCGGCCATATCCTTCACCATTTTATCCGCATCCGTTCGCATGGTTCGGAACTTAAGCAGGTTAAATACTTTATAACCGGTACCTACGCGTTTGGATTTATAAATGATGGGTCCTTTGGAGTCTAGCCTGATTAGCAGGATGACTACTAGTAACAAAGGAGACAGTAAGATCAAAGCAGCACCCGTGGCAGAAATGTCAATTAGCCGTTTCCACCAGGGAATTTTTACATTAAAACGGGGCGTTTCGCTAGGTTGTAATGCTTTAAGCTGGTTTTTACGCAGAAAATAATGCAGCCGCAATAACAAATCACCCTTGCTAAAATCTGAGGGGAAAATGTCATTAGCACCAGCTTGCTGAGCCTCTTGGGCCAGTTCTGCACTTAGCTTGGGTACGGTTACCAACACTGGCAGGGACTGGAGCCAGGGCGTGGAACGAATTTCTTTCAGGAACGTACGAGCCTCTGGCGTGTAGCTAAGAATCACGGCATCGGCCGGATAATGATCCTTAAGGGCCGCTAGAGCCTCATGGGTTTCTTCTAATGGATTGATGTTCAGATTCTGACCAAACTTCTTGATAAAGTTCAGACTAGCTTCTGAATCTTGTTCCACGTATAATATACGCAGAGGTACAGAGGAGACAACAGACATTGTGGTGTCGTTTCAATGGCGTTATGCTTGGGCTTTGCAGAGAAGGAACATCGGTTCCCGTAGAAATTATCTGTAGACGCGACGAAGTACGGCTTTTACTTTTGCAGTGATTTCCATGGGATTAAAGGGCTTGGTCATAAAATCATCAGCCCCTAATTCTAGACACTGAATCCGATCATTACTTTCTTCACTTCCTGAAAGGATGATGACGGGTATATGTCCATACATATTACTTGAACGGAGGACTTTTAAAAATTCCTTTCCGTTTAAATGAGGCATGTTAAGATCTGCCACAATAAGATCTACGGGAGCACCCGTTTCGATCCATGACATACCGGCCATCCCATCATCTTTAATAACAGTATTGAAATCTTTGTTCAGGGCAAGTTGAAGTACTTTCCGGGTCATGGGTTCGTCGTCCAGAATAAGTACGGTCGGGTTTTCAACTGAATTCATAAATTGGCGGTGTTATAATGACAGTAATAACGAAAATACGGAAAATTACATGTTAAGTAAATTCCTTTTGTTGCGAACATAAGGCCTTTACTATGAAAAATAAGTGATTCAAAATGACTCGGTTAGGTCTAGCAGATAGAGTATACTAAATAATTCTATTGAGTATATTTTCTCTATAAATCTCATCTCTCAGCAAAGAATATTTAAAGGTAAATTATAATGCCAGACTTACGTGCTTATACCTTAAAAGATTTTTCACTTTAGATTAGTGTATTTATATATTTTATTTGAAAAACATAAAAAAATACTATATTTTACAAAAAAAAGCTTATCATTCATCATTATGTATGTTAGAAATCTTGATAGGTCTGATAGTAATATTGACTCAAGGTAATAATATGAACATTAATGCTTATTTATAGGTTTTTTTATGTACCATCATGTAATTCTTAAATAGTAAAGATTAAAATCAAAATGCTTTATATCTCAATGCTTAATATTTAACCACTTTAAATTATTTTTGGACTCAATTTGTAAAGTACTAAACGTCAGTAATAGGTCAGTTGATGAGAGTTTTGAGCAGTTCATCGAAAACGATCATTAAATCTTATCTATTTTTGATAAATAATAAAACTTTATTCTTGCCGCCCCCTGGAATAAATGTTGTTCTTATCCTAAAATTCCTAAGTGGTTTTTTGATAACATTAGGAAATAATCTCCTTATGAAGATGGGTATTTCTCATCTTATGAATATCAATGAAAGCGTTGGATAGTATCATTTGTATTGGACAGACTCCGTGGCAGGGCGAATTTCAAAATTCAGCCGTTCAGCTATTAACCGAGTTATCAAACTATTATCGAGTTCTTTATGTGGATTACCAATATACACTCAAAGACATGGTGATGGGGGTGACGGGTCGCAGAAATGTCCCTATGCAAAAGCTGGTCAACCGTAAGGGGGTATTAACTAAAGTAGAAGAAAATAGGGAACTTTACGTATGGCTGCCCCCGGTAATGGCTCCTGTGTGAACTGGATGAGTGATTCGTACCATGACACGTTCCTCCAGATTAATACCAAGCGTCTGGCCAATGGTCTTCGGGAAGTTATGAAAGAGCTCGGGATGCAATCACCCCTGATAATCAATGCATTTAATCCCGTGCAGGGCTTACCGCTTTTACATAAGTTAGGAGAGGTTGCGACCATTTATTACTGTTTTGACGAAATTTCAGCGGAAGCCTGGATGGGTAAGCATGGAGCCCGGTACGAAAAAAAGTATCTGAAAGCAGTGGATGCGGTAGTAACGACTTCCGAAGCTCTTCAACAGTTTAAATCCCAAGAACAGCCTCGAACTTTTTGTGTAAAAAATGGGGCTAATTTCGATTTATTCTATAAGGCTCATCTTTTGAAAAGTCAGAAACCAAAGTCTGAGAATAAGACTATCGGGTATTTGGGTACTGCTGATAACCGCATCGATGGTGAGCTGGTAGAACGATGTGTGCAGGATATGCCCCAGCATCGCTTTGAGTTTCTCGGCCCAGTCAATGATGACACTCTGAAAGAGTGTCTCTCCGGGTATTCGAATGTCATTTTTACACCGTCGAAGCGGCCAGAAGAATTACCACAGGCTTTATCCGAATGGGATGCTGCGATGATTCCCTTCGTGTGTAATGAACATACATATACGATTTATCCCCTGAAAATCAACGAATATCTGGCCGCTGGCTTACCCGTAGTAACGACACCCTTTTCAATACTGAAGGATTTTGAAGACATCGTCTCGATTGAGTCTACTGCCGAAGCTTTTAGTAAAAGTCTGCAAAAGGCTTTAGAAAGTACGGATCCCGTTGAGGTTAAACAACGAATTGAAATGGCTCGTGGAAACTCCTGGGCTCACCGGGCTAAAGAATTTCGTTCTATTATTGAGCAGATTGTGGACTGGAAGCTGGTTTCGTAACCCGTTGCCACTGTCCACTGGCTGAATCATATTGCTTTAATAACTTCGCCGGATTTCCTCCCACGACTGAGTACGGAGGAACATCTTTCGTTACTACACTTCCACCCGCTACTACCGAATTCCTGCCAATGGTAACTCCAGCCGTTATAACGGCATTTGCCCCAATCCAGCAGCCTTCTTCAACAATAATGGGCTGAACCGTAACAGATTGGCGATGAATGGGTTGCTTAACGTCTTCATACGTATGGTTCAGACCTGAAAGTACCACGTGCTGGGCCAGAATTACATCTGAGTGAAGGTGAACAGGACCAATAACTACTGAAGAAATACCTAAAGTGCAATGGTCTCCAATAATGACATCTCCTACACCATTGTTAACCACGCAGAAATCTTCGATGGTGCTGTAAGCTCCGAGACTAAAGGCCTTGAAAGGTAATACATCCATCCGGGCCGAAGACCTGATCTTAGCACGACGGTGTTTTTTATGAATAAAAGGGTTTAAAAACCAGCTTACCCACCGACGGGGACGGGCTTCATGCCTGGGAATTAGTAACCAGTGCACCCATTGTTTAATAGCCGGGTTAGTATCTAAGTAAGCTTTTATATCCATGATGAGACTATTGGGCAGAAGCAGTTTTAAATTGATGGATAGCGTCAATCATTAACTGAAGAGAATTTTCCCAGGTATGATCCAGAGCAAAGGCGATACGTTCCGAAGCCGTTGATAAGTGTTGACCTGACAAAGCCTGCTCAATACAGCTAATGAACGTTTGAGGGGAGTTAGCTAAAAAGACGTGTTCTTTAAAGAGTTCCATGGTTTCTGTTTGCACCGCTACCACGGGTTTACCCATCGCTAGGTATTCGTCGATTTTACGAGGATAGTTCCCAATTGTGACTTCGTTGAAAACCTGAGGATTAATTAAAACATCCATGTGAGCCAGATACGCCGGAATTTCATGTGGAGGTTTTGACCCTAAAAAGGTGATGTTATCCAGAGCTTCAAGTTGAGCTCGGGGAAATGAATCATCGGGTGAACCAATGAGCACAATCTGCCAGTTGGGACGCTCCCGGGCAATCGTTTCAAGGAGGGCTCCATCCAGACGAAGACTAGTCAAAGCTCCTGCATAGCCAATGCGAGGCTGAGGAATACGGGCCAGGTCTGTGGGAGTTGCAGTGACCTCGTTGGGGTTAAACAACTCTAAATCGCACCCCTGACCAATGTATACCGAATGCGGATTGTACTGGGAAGCCTGATTGGCCAAGTAACCCGAATTACTTGCCACTATATCCACTTTACTCATTAAAGCCGGCTCGAGTCGCTCTCCATGCTTTTTCCAGTAATTCACGGCCAGAAAATTATCCCGCAGGTAATACACGTAAGAATCGGGCTCCAGGAATTCTTTCAGGTAAAAACCCTGAATCATATCGTTATCATTGAGCAGAACAAACGAATCCCATTTCAAATCAGCGAGGACCTTACGAATACCTGTGGCTAATTTTTTACTGTTCCAGCGATTAAAAAAGTCATAAATGGCATTATCGGGTAACCAGTTGAAGGAGCCCAGAACGCACGTAGGGGACCAAACCCAAAGATTAGGCTCTACTTCTGTGAGGGCTTTGCCTCCATTTTGGCCAGTAAATTGTTTACGTTCCTGAAGGCGACCATCACTGCGGTACAAGGCAGCCCAGTCAAGAGGCTGGTTTACAAACAGAACACGGTGCTTAGGAGCCAAGGCCCTGGCCATATCCCGAATGTTACTTCCCATATTTTTTTCCTCCCAGGGCTGCCGGGCAATGATCACAAAGTTCATAGCTAACTCAAAAGTAAGTGGGTCGCTAGTATTGATTTAGGTGGATAATAATCAAGGACCCTACCGAATGTAAATGTCGTAATTATACTTTAACTGACGATAAATGTCCCGAACGAGGCTAATGACAGGATTCTCACTTTGGCTAATGGAGCTTCGGGTCATGGTACTGGGCTCGGCTTCCGAATTTTTCTGAATAAATAGAGACTGAAAGTCATTGTAAAATAGACCTTTACCCTTGTTTTTTAGAAATGAAATACACATTTCATATTCCGTTTTATCTCCTTTCATACCTTCCGGGTAACGGCCAAACTTCTCCAAGAAATTACTACGTCGCAAATGGGGATGATCGCTGTAATAGTAGATTTTCTTATAGTTGGTAGCCCAGGCGGGAAATATCATTTCTGAAAAACCCTGCCCCTTGGGACGCATGTATGGATAAGGAATGTAGGCGTAAAACCGAACGATGTCTAACGCGTCATCCTGATTCATGAAGCGGAGAGCGTCCGCAAAACGATCCGGAAATTTATCAGTAGGTTCAAAATCCTCCTGCACGTACAAGGTATAGGGCGTTTTGACGGCATCTTGTCCCTTGTTAATGTTATTGCCTAAGCCTTTATTTTTCTCAGTGGTGATAAGGTCAAATGCAAATTCTTTTTGTAACTGACGAAGTTTTGAGAGGTGCTCTGGCTTACTCCCGTCGTCTGAAATGACAATACCCCCAAAGCTGACCTGCAACTTTTGAAAAGAATTCAATAAGTGCTCTAAAGAATGACTTCTATTGTAATGTGTCACCAATAAAGTAACATCTGAAAAAGAATATTCCATGACCTCCTGAGGAAAATGTGGTGCTTATTTAAACCTCATTAACTGAAGTGTATTTTTAAGAAAACGATACTTTAGATAACCCCAGCGTAAGGCTAAGATGAATGGGTTCGGACGTTGTTTCCAGTCCGACCGAAATGTAGCGGTGCTGGGTTCCGAGGAAGTGTTGACCTGGTCAAAAATGCTAGTGAAATCGTTATAAAACAATCCTTTTGCCCGATGTTTTAAAAACGATAAACACATTGAAAACTCAGCAGCATCACTATTCGTTCCTTCCTGATATCGACCAAATTTTTCAAAAAAATTACTACGTCTTAAGTGAGGGTGATCACTGTAATAATAGAACTTTAAATGATCGTCATGCCAAAGCTCAGGTCTAAAAATCATTTTTGAAAAGCCCTTTTTAAAGGGCAGCATATAGGGGTAGGGAAAATACGCATACAGGCGAACAATATCTAGTTCGGGATCTTCCCGCATGAATTCCAGTGCATCAGGAAAATGCTCAACGAAAGCAGGCTTGGCAACAAAATCCTCTTGTACATAGAGCGTAAAAGGAGTTTTAACCTCATCCTGTCCTTTATTAATATTATTAGCTAAACCTCTGTTTTTGGGTGTAGTAATGAGCCGAAAGGAATATTGCTTGCTTAATTCCTGGAGTACTTCCTGATGTTCAGGCTTACTACCATCATCCGAAACGACAATATCACCAAAGCTACATTTAAGATCCTGAAAACCTTGTAAAAGATTGGCAAGCGAACGGCTTCGGTTGTAGTGCGTTACTAATAAAGTAACATCCTTAAATTGTCGTAGTGATGCGTCTTTCATCTAATAACGATTTAAAACTCGTATTATAAACTAGATTTGGCAGTCTTGAAGACCGAAAACCCATCTTTAAACTTAATTTCAATATTCTTATAGGTCCATTGAGAACAATAGTAGATGAGAATGAGATTAAGAATAAAGAGGTAGCTATAATCTTCAGGAGAAAATTTAAGAATTCGAATAAATACGATATTGAAAATACTCAATAGTACAGCATGAGTTAAATAAATAGAGTAACTATAGGTACCTACACGATGTAACAGCGTAGATGAATTTAAGATACTGGATAACTTGCCTTTTTCAAAGGAAAAAATATAAATAGCTAATAAAAATATAATCTCATACACAAAGCCATAGTACTTTAAAGTTTCTCCCCAGTAGATACTAATGAATATGGCAAAAACAATAATTATTTCCGCAAAAGTGAATAGTAATGGATTAATATGCGATAAGCTCGATACCGTTTTACTAAATATCATGTAACAGAAAGCTCCGGTAAAAAAGCCAATCAACCCTCTTAAAAAGCCATAATTAAAAGAATAATTGATCTGGAAACTTCTGGTAATTAAAGCCAGCAGGCCCAAGGCAACTAAAGCTGTCAACAAATAAATAATGGACTTGTACCGCTGGAGGCTTAACCGGGCTATGGTAATCATTACTAAACCAAACACGATATAAGAAATAACCTCTGCACTGATAGACCAACTGGGGATATTCCAGCTAACATCACTGATGTTAAATAGTTTAATGGAATTGACCAGAAATAAGGAAGTGAAAAAGGTAAGTACGTTATTATTCGGATTATCAAGCTTATTCACATGGATGTAATGGGACATATATTCTTTGTCCAGCTCCATAAGTAAGGTGACAAAGAGCATGACAAAATGCAGAGGGTAGATCCTGAAAAAACGCTTTTTCATAAACGTTCCGAACTCCTCCGTTGTCGCCATTAACTGATACCGGTAGGTAATGACAAAGCCACTTAGTACAAAAAAGAAATCAACAAATACGTCGGAGTTCTCGACGATAGGGTTATTAATAACAGGTGTATTGGTAAAAAATGCCATGTGGAACAGAACCACAAAACTGGCAAACAACCCCCTGAAAATATCAAGAACGGAGAATCTGTATTTCATAAATTTTCAATAAAGATGGCGGACAGCTATGAAATACTTAGGCAGATTTTCGATACGCAAGTATCTCTTTAAGTGACATTTTATATTTGAAAGTTAGTAACAGATAGATACCCCCTCCAATGATTATTTCAATGACTGTATGAATAACCCCTTCCGAACCAACAAAGTATTTATATAAACTAATAGCTCCCACCATAAGTAGCCCAAAGCTGAGTGGTTTAGCGATATTTTTAAGGAAACTGCCAAAGAAATTTCCAATGAGGTAATGAACTACGTAGAAATTTATGATTAGGTTAATGATGGTACTAATTAGAAAGGCAAAAGCTATACCGGTTACCTGCCATTTATTACCTAATAGATACAGCAGCGGGACTTTGACAATAAGGGTAGCCAGGTTAATATAGAACAGAAGGTTAGGTTTACCTTTCGTAAAAGCCAGTGTAAATAAAGGGTGAGACAAGCAGAAGAAAATGCTTACGAAAACGAAAATACGAATAAGCGGAATGGTTTCTTCCCAGCCGGAACCGTACAACAAAGGCACTACACTGTCGGCAGTGATATATAATCCCACTAGCAATGGAATATTGAAATAACTAACCATATCTAGAATCTGTAGATATGATTTTTTTAGTTCTTCCGCATCGTCTTTCATTTTTGCCAGAATAGGGTAGGCTACCTGAAGAATGATGGGATTGAGTTTAGTAATGGGGAATACCGCTAATTGATAAGCAATGGTATAAAAGCCTAAAGCCTTGACGCCTAATAAACCTCCAACAATAATGTTATCTGAATTACCCTGAACAAAGCCTAATAGTCCGTCTCCTACGTTGTATATGCCGAACTTTAAGTGTTCTTTAATAGATGAAAAACTCAGGTATAGCTGGGGTTTAAAAAGATTCATTCCATAGATGATTTGTAGAGCTGTTCGTAAAATGTGCATAGCCAGTTGCCCATAAATCAACGAAAGTTCCTCAAAACCATTATAGGCCAGGGTAATAGCCACAGTAGTGCCCGTTAATGCTCCGACGATTTCCATAATGGCAATAGATCGGAACTTTAATTCTTTCTGTAAAAGGAATAAATAGATTTGGCCGAAGTATATGATTAAAAAATATAAAGAAGCCAGTTTAATGACTCGGTCAAGCTTAGGCTCTTTATAATAGGCAACAATTAAAGGTGAACTAAAGTAAACAATCAGGAAAATAACAAAGCCTAAAATTAAGCCTACAAAGTAAAGACTGGATAATACTTTACGGTCAGACTCCTGCTTGTAGATAATAGAATTGGAGAAACCTAAATTACTGAAAATATAGAAGAGATTAATAATTAAGGTGCTAACACTAACCACACCAAAAACAGCCGGGTCTAACACCCGAGCCAGAATGGTTACCTGTAAAAATTGAAAAACAGTAGAAACTACGGTTGAAATGGTAATCCATTTCCCACCCTCAATTGCACTCTTTTTATTACTCATTTAGCTACTGGTAATGGGTTTAATTTTCTAACTTAAGTTATTAATTAAAGGAAGGTATGGTATGAATAAATAGAGCAATGGGGGGTACGTAGTAACTAATAGGGGGTAATCATACAGTCTAAACGCAATACGCAATGACCTATACGTATAGGTTGTCTAGACTGTTAGTAAATCAATACGTCCGCACAACGGTATTCTCCTTTCATTTTACCAATGAGAGTGATTCATGCGGATGGTCTGCCCGGAATAATGATTGGGTCTAAAAAAAGTCCGGCAAGGGTGGACTAGATAGATATTAATCATGATGGCGGCCAGATTAAGTATTTTTACAATTCTAATAGCTTTTCAAAAGTAATAGAATGTCAGAACGTCAGCAAACGTTGAGCCGTATTAATTCGGACGGAGAAAGAGGAAAATACCGTCTGACGATCAAACTGGTCAAGAATGGAATTCTGTTTACGGTAAATTTGCCGAAAATCCAGGAAAACATTATGACGAAGCTGGTAACTCGCAACAAGCTCTCCGTATAGAAGATTCGTCCCCACTCCCTGTCCAATGAAGTTACCAAATTCGCGGTCGGCAGGACGGTTATTGTAGCTTAACAGAGGATTACCTCCGTAATTCCTCCCTATCAAATCCAGTCCATAATGAGCTCCAACGAAGATTCCGGTAAGGTTTAGACGGGGCAGAGGCTGGTAACGAATCGTGGAGACAAACTCCCGGAAGTTACCTCCAAAAGGGTGAGCCAGCGACTGGTTGGAATTAACATAGTTCGTCCGATCCGATACGTGTTGGTAAGTATAAGGCCGAGCTCCGTTGAGTTCAATCTGCACGTCAAGGTTTTCTATGTCGAAGGCATCAATGTATTTGGCTCCAATCTGATACCCGATTTTATTACCCCACCAACCTTTCTGTTGCCGAAGCTTTTGAAGGTTAAATTCATCTAAGTTGAGCTGTCCGTAAATCTGAAACTGTTTCAGGAAGTTATAGCGGGCATCTAAACCCAGCAGAGAGTTATCCGCACTGTATTTCTGAGCTTCAATGGCTCGGTAGAAAATAACGGGATTGAGGTATCCTAAATCAAAGTAACCCTGCGTTCGGTCACGGCTATGAATAATGGTTTCAAAAAGGCCAATGTTCAGATGCTTGCCAATATTAAGCCCCAAGTGGTGCATGGCCATGAATTTTTTGGCGGGCAGCGTGCCGTAGGTTAATAAAGTATCCTGTTGATTATTGAGTTCACTGAAAAGATTAATGTATTGGAAGGGACCAATTTTTGTGGAAAGTTTGAGGAATAGATAAGGCCCGCTATTATCAGAAAGAATCATGGAGCGGAACCCATTTCCTATAAAAACTTTGTCGTGCCCAAATTGCAGATTAATCTGCTTAATAGGATCGAATGTGATATAACCCCGGGCGGTAAAGAAGTCGCTACTGGTTTCGTAGGGAAACTGAGCGGTGTTATTGCTGCGGAAAATCTTCCAGGCAGCTTCGCTGGGGACGGAATTAAAATTCTGGATACGTTCCTGAAAATACCCTGGAAGACGCATCTGGTTTTCCGTAAAATAGGTGTAGAAACCCAGCTTATTACCAACGGAACCGCGTATTTCAATCCCCCGTGTATTAATATACGAATACTTGTAGACATCCTGACCGCCGCCCACCAGCCCGTAAAAAACGGGATTTACGTGCAGCTCTACGTCGTCGTTAACAATACTGTAAAGGTCATTTTTCTTCTCATACAGATGTTTGAGAAAGGGCTTATCACTGGTGGCCGTGCCAGAAGCCTGAGACCATTCCCAGCTATCTTCCCTCAAATACTGAATATTAAATTTATCGGCTTCGGAAAGTAATCGATATTGATCCGCACTAAGGGTGTCGAGCAATTGAATAATGTACTTTCGGAGGTAGGGCTTCACCGTACTCTGATAACCAGGGGCGTTTTTTCCGCTCTTGATTTCATACCGATCCACAAGGTGGTAATAATCGGCATTCAGGGGGGCAAATACGCTTTGTCCAAACAAGGTTACTGCCTGAAATCCGAAAATACTAAGGAATAAGATAAATCTTGCCATAGGCGAAAGACGCGAACCCTGTGGGTTTGACGTTTTATTGCTTACTTTGTAAAGAGCCGTAAGGCCGTGCAAATTACGAAGAGATTCTGAAATTCATTTTTACATGTTTGTCCTGACCGAGCAATCTTCCATCGCCAATCATTTCATTGCTGAATTGCGTGATGTTCACATTCAAAAAGATCCCTTACGTTTTCGGCGGAATCTCGAACGTTTAGGTGAGCTATTGGCTTACGAAATTTCCAAGACGCTTACGTACTCGAAAACTACGGTACAAACGCCTCTAGGACAAACAAAAACCTTTTTATTAACCCAACAGCCCGTTCTGGCGGCTGTACTTCGGGCGAGTCTACCTTTTCATCAGGGCTTTTTAAATGCCTTTGATCGGGCTGAAAATGCCTTTATTGGAGCTTATCGGGGGAATCATACCGAAGGGGAAGATTTTACGGTGGAGCTGGAATATATTTCCTGTCCTGACATTACGGGTAAGACGCTTATTCTGGTTGATCCCATGCTGGCTACGGGTAAGTCACTGGAAACGTCGTATCGCTCATTACTCCGGTACGGTATTCCGGCCCGCACACACATTGCTGCCGTAATTGCCTCGCCGGAAGGAATCAAGCACGTACAGACCCGAATGCCCGAATGTCGTTTGTGGGTAGGGGACGTGGACGAGCGACTGAATCATAATTATTACATCATTCCCGGCCTGGGCGATGCCGGCGACCTGGCCTTTGGAGAGAAGCTGTAAAATCATGGAGAGTTTTAGTGTATACATTCCCGTTATTCTGGCCTCGATGCTCAAGTTTGTCGGTGGGCCGCTGGCGGGGTTGGCGTTGAATCTAACCCTGACGGAGACCATTCTCTGCACGGTTGGGGGAATGATGCTCAGCGTTATTATTTTTACTTTCTTAGGGCGAATCATTCGATTTGGCTGGGAGCAAATCAGAAAGACGCCCCGGAAGCGTTTTACGAAATCATCGCGGCGGGCCGTTACGATTTACCGCAAGTTCGGTATAGCCGGCATTGCCTGCCTGACGCCCCTGCTATTTACGCCCATTGGAGGAACTTTATTGGCCGTATCGTTTAAAGCTTCGCCCCTTCGAATTATGAGTTGGATGCTGGTGTTCGCCGTTTTCTGGGCGGTAATTTTCTGCTGGGCGATTTATAACCTCGCTGACTTACGGAAGCTAATTTTGGACTAAGATAATATCCTGTCTTAGGGTATTATTTTTCTCCCTGGTTGGTGTCTTCACCAACCACTAGGTCTTTAGTAATGGCTGGTGAGGACACCAGCCAGGGGGAGTGAGACGCGATTCATTACGTCTAGTTGGGAGATTGAAGATAAACTAAATCCCCGGGTTGTCACCCAGGGCTATCCATATTGAACCCCGATGGGGTTACCTCTTTCATTTCTCCGCCCTGGTTGGTGTCCTCACCAACCACTACGCCTTTGGTAATGGCTGTGTCCTCACCAGCCAGGGGAGTAGAGATTTGAAGAATTGTAGGGGTAACAAAAAACGCCTCTGTTGCGGAATAATCGGACGAAAACCCCGGATTAGCATCCGGGGCTATCCAGCCTAGGTCCATCCAGACCGGAACTATTCATATTCAACCACTCTGGGGTTAGGGGCTGCATATCAAAACGTCTTGCTACCTTGTATTAGAGTTTTCGCTGTCCAACTCTAAACCCTAAACACAAAACGCTAAACCCTTGCAAACGGAAAACTAGTAATTCGTTCGGGCGAGTTTTTCAATAATCCGCATCAATTTTTCGAGCCCTTCGCGGTCCTCTTCGTGGAAATCATCGAGCTTATTGCTGTCCACATCCAGTACTAAAAAGACCTCCTGATTTACATCAAACGCAGGTAATACAATCTCTGAGCGTGATTCTGAGGCACAGGCGATGTGGCCTGGAAAAGCGTCAACGTCAGGTACGAGAACCGTTTGCTGGGTTGTATAGGCATGCCCGCAAACGCCTTTGTCGAAATCAATGCGAGTACAGGCAATGGATCCCTGGAAAGGGCCGAGAACCAATTGGTTGTTTTTTCGTAGGTAAAAACCTACCCAGAAAAAATTAAAAGTTTGTTTGAGAGCCGCAGCAATGTTGGAAAGGTTCGCAATGAAATCGTCTTCCCCGCTAACTAGGGCTTCAATTTGCGGAATCAGGCTATCGTAAATCTCTTTGCGAGAAGAATTCTCAGGAACAAACAAGCTTTCAGCCATTGATGAAATAGAGTAAATAATGAATTAAAGAATGAAACTAGGTAATGGCTAGTCGGAAAGAAACTTTCAAAGTTTTATATCCGATCAACATTGGCAAACTTAAAAATCAAACGCCCGACTCCCGGACCACCAATTCCGTTTTCACCCAAATTTCCTGATAAGGCGTATCACCCGGATTCTGAATGAGCTGGAGTAATAATTCGGCTGCTTTTTGTCCCATGGTGTAGGCAAACTGCTCGACTGAGGCAATGGGCGGAAAATGAACGTATTCCATCATCGGTAGATTGGCAAAACTAGCAAAGTAAACTTCCTGATTGGGAATGATACCTTCAGCCCGAGCCTTTTCAATGGCGTGCAGGGAAACGTAATCGTTAAACGTAATAATGGCCTGCGGCTTGGGGTCGTGACTGAGCAGGTAATGAACTTTCGTCTGCGTATCTTCTCTGGATAAATCCGAAGAGCAAATGAGCTGAGGCAGAATGGGCAGGTTTCGTTCCTTCATGGCCTGTAAGTAACCCCGCTGCCGCTCTTCGGCTACTTCCAGTTGGGGTGGGCCGTTGAGTAAGGCAATGCGTTCCAGTCCTTTATGAGCCAGAAAATCCACCATCTCCTTCGCCGCTTGTGTAATGTTACTACGGATTTTATGAGCTGGTACATTTCGAGGCACGCGGTCAAAAAACACGACTGGTATCCCAAAGTTTTCCAATTCTTTAAAATGCAGGTAATGATGCGTTTCAGCTGAAATGGAAGCAATAACGCCATCAACCCGGCTGCTCAGGAAAGTAGTTAGGGCTCCCTTTTCCCGCTCCAGGCTATCTCTCGATTGCGAAATCACTACATTATATCCCTGCAAAGCATCTTCGATGGCGGTAATGGCCGTCGAGAAAAATTCTTCCTTTAAAAAAGGTAATACCACGCCAATGGTGTGCGTCTGTTTTTTCTTAAGTACCAGTGCTGCCGGATTGGGTCGGTAATGCAATTGCTTGGCTAGTTCCCAAACGCGTTCGCGGGTACGTAGCCCGATTCGGGGATTATTTTGAAGGGCTCGCGAGACCGTTGATATGGATACGCCTAACTGTTGGGCAATTTCCTTGATGGTCGCTTGGTGTTTAGGCATCTTTTCCACTGTCAGTCCACAAAATAAAATACTTGTGCAATCCTTTGCAATGCCTCAGGCTGGGCAAACTAGGTTCCGTTAGCAAAGAATTAAGCCTTGAAGCTCCTCCAAATCTGCTAAAAAGCTTGTTCTTTTGAAACTAGTAATTCGCAAAATCTAATCACAAACGATCCGCATGAACTCTCTTCTGACGGCGATACTAGAAACGTTTAAAAATTCTTTTGGTTCTGAACCTGCTTTACTGGTACGTTCTCCGGGACGTATTAACCTCATTGGCGAACACACGGATTATAACATGGGTTTCGTGTTACCCGCCGCCATTGACCGTGAAATGATTTTTGCGATTAGCCCCCGACCCGATCAAACTTGCCGAACCATAGCCTATAACCTTAACCGGGAAGAGACATTTACGACGGATAACCTAACAAAATCCGACGAGAAGTGGACGTATTACCTGAAGGGTGTTATTGATCAGATTCAGAAGCTAGGGTATGAGATAAACGGATTTGATCTGGTCTTTGGGGGAAATATTCCGGTAGGAGCAGGGGTATCGTCCTCGGCTGCTCTGGAGGCTGGACTGGCTTTCGCCCTGAATGAAATCTTCAAGCTGGGGATTCCTAAAATGACCCTGGTGCAGTTATGCCAGCGAGCTGAAAATCAGTTTGTAGGGCTGAACTGTGGGATTATGGATATGTTTGCTTCCTTAATGGGAGAAACCGACTCCGTAATTCGGTTGGATTGTCGTTCTCTGGAATACGAGTACTTCCCTTTCACGCAGGAAGAGCACGTACTGGTTTTATGCGATACCGGTGTGAAACACTCCCTCGGAACATCGGAATATAATACCCGTCGGCAGGAGTGCGAGCGGGGGGTAGCCATTTTACAGGCTCATAAACCCAGCATTCAAAGCCTTCGGGATGTAGATATGGCATTGCTGCTGGAGCACGAAGCGGAATTTGATCCCATCACCTTCAAACGCTGTAAGTATATGGTTGGTGAAATTCAACGAGTGGTGGAAGCGTGTAAGGATTTGCAGGCGAACGATCTGGAGGCATTCGGTCAGAAAATGTATGAAACGCATGACGGACTTCAGCACGATTACGCCGTGAGTTGTGAAGAACTGGATTTTCTGGTGGATCAAACGCGGAATAATCCTTCGGTATTAGGTGCTCGTATGATGGGTGGCGGCTTCGGAGGCTGTACGATTAACCTCGTCAAGAAAGAAGAAGCAGATCAGTTTATTACCGAGATGACCCAGGCTTATAAAGAGGGTCTGAATCTGGATTTGGTTACTCACAAAGTAGTCATCAAAAAAGGTACCTCCCGCATTGAAGTAACCAGTGAACAGGCTTAACATCCTAACTCTAAACCCAAAACTCTATCATGAGTGATTTTCAGTTTGATGAACATCCACATCGTCGTTATAATCCTTTAACGGATAGTTGGGTGCTGGTTTCGCCACACCGTACCAAACGCCCCTGGCAGGGACAGGTGGAAAAATCGGTCGAAGACAAACGTCCTGAGTACGACCCGACCTGTTACCTATGCCCGACCAATACGCGTTCGAATGGCGAGAAAAACCCTGATTATAAGAATGTATACGTCTTTACGAATGATTTCTCAGCCCTGATTCAGGATACACCCTATGGGGAAGTTTCGGACGGGGAATTGTTTCAGGCTCGGAGTGAATCGGGTCTTTGTAAGGTGATCTGTTTTTCGCCTCGTCACGACCTAACCATTCCAGAAATGGCGTCGGAAGACATTCGTCTGGTCGTAGATGCCTGGTGTCAGGAGTACGAAGAATTAGGAGCAAAGCCGGAGATTAACCACGTTCAGATCTTTGAGAACAAAGGTTTTGTCATGGGCTGTTCAAATCCCCACCCACACGGTCAAATCTGGGCTCAATACAGCATTCCTGACGAACCGTATCGTAAGCAGATTAATCAGAAGAAGTACTTTGAAAAGTATGGCAGAACGTTGCTGAGTGATTATCTGGAAAAGGAATTGGTAAAAAAAGAGCGGATTCTTTTCGAAAATGAACACTTCGTAGCCCTGATTCCCTTTTGGGCCGTCTGGCCTTATGAAGCCATGATTATTCCTCGTCGGGCAATGGCTTCGATTCTGGATATGACCGACGCTGAACGCGATGGGTTAGCAGAGGCTTATCGGGAGCTAACGATTCTTTATGATAATCTCTTTGAAGTTTCTTTCCCGTATTCGGCTGGTATTCATCAGGCTCCCACAGATGGTGAAGCTCACCCCGAATGGCACTGGCATTTTGTATTTCTGCCGCCCTTATTACGCTCGGCAACGGTAAAGAAATTTATGGTAGGTTACGAAATGCTGGCAAATCCTCAGCGGGACATTACCCCCGAACAAAGTGCAAAACGCCTACGTGAATTACCAAAAACGCATTATAAGGATTCAGTCGTTAGTTAGTAGTTGTTGGTTATTAAAAAAAGAGAAACTCCGAGGAATGTAAAGTCTTCGGAGTTTCTTCTTTTTTAATAAACCCAACAAAGACTACCAGCGAAAAAGCCAGTAGTGGAGGATTAACTTTTCTATCAACTCGAAACCCAAAACTCAAAACAAATAACTCTTAACTAACTACGCCAACAAAGAATCGCTTCATCCAGCTTTCGGAGGCGGGTAATTCCCAGTTGGCACGAAATTCGCCTACGGTTTTTACCTGATTGTTGAAAATAATCGTGTCGTGTTGAATCGTTCCGGCTTTTACGGCGGACTTTCCTTTTAGACCATCCACCGAGTCAATGCCGTCTTCAGTTTTGAAAACAATGGAACGATCAAAGAAGTCAATGCCCGCCTGCTGACCAATCTGACCGATGATTCTTGTAGAGGCATCAATCGAGCAACCGCTGGCGGCGTAAGCTTTTTCGTCCACCGCTAATAATACAAATCTCCCCTGAAGAACCGTGACGGCGTTCGTTAAAGGCTGACCATGAGCGGCCCATTCTTCAAAAGAAGCCTGTAACTGACTCTGAATCACTTCCTGCTCGGTGGCAGAGAGCGTACGGTTGGCCTGATATACCCAGAGCCGGGCATGGTCAGGCATCTGATCAAAATCGATTCGCATATTTTTTAGTTATAGGTTGGTTGTTGATAGTTGTTGAAAAGGGAATCTAAACAACTACTACCTAGCAACAATCAACTACTTTCCTATGAATTCCGAAACCAGGCGATTAGTTTCCGTGGTGGAGGTTTCCAGATCGTCGTTTATTAAAATAACGTCAAACTGATCCTGGAAGGACATCTCGAAACGCACTTTATAGAGACGTTTGGAAATGCTGTCTTCGGTTTCGGTACCGCGTGAACGCAGGCGTTGTTCGAGTACTTCCATGGAGGGTACTTTCACGAAAATCGACAGAGCTCTATCGCCGAAGTATTGTTTCAGCTTCAGTCCGCCTTTTACGTCTACGTCAAATAAAATCACTTTTCCGTCCGCCCAGACGCGTTCAATTTCCGATTTAAGCGTGCCATAATAGCCGCCGGGATATACTTCTTCCCATTCGGCGAAGGCATCTTCGTCGATCTTCTGTTTGAATTCGTCAATGCTCAGGAAATAATAATCTTTTCCGTGTTCTTCGGCCCGGCCACGTTTGTCGCGGGTACAGGCCGAGATAGAAAAGCCGAATTGATCGGGCTGGGAGGCCAGCAAATGTTTGACAAGTGTCGTCTTTCCGGAACCGGAAGGAGCACAGAATATAATGGCTTTACCGTTCAAACCAGTGAATTAGTTAAGGTCTGTTAATGAATAACCTCGGAGCGTACCCCGAGGTCATTGTAGCCTCAAAAATAAATCAGATGATTTAAAATCAGGTATAAAAAACGTAACTTCTTAAAAGTGAGAGAAGTAGTCTATCCGTAAAGGGTCTATTTTTCCAGGGCGTGTATTTTGCTCTTGATACAATCAGCCAGATTTTGCGGGACAGGTTTGTGTTCGACACGAAACTGTAAGGCCTCCTTGAGTGCTTTCTGGAGGTTATAACCGTTGGAACAGGGTAAGCATTTGCCCAAATTCTGGCGAACGTGTTCAATTTCCTCGGAACCGGCTTCGCCGTCCAAAACCATCTGAATGAGTTTCATGCATTCGGCGTGATTCTCACAGTGCTCTTTCTTAACCACCTTCTCTGCTTCAGCAGATGAACTGGATTCGGGTGTCATGGGAGTCATGATAACATCTAAATAATTAGCGGGTGCTTTTGTTGGCGTAAACACCACCTAGTAAACGTGGAAAACTTAGGCCACAATCAACACTACACTTTTTTGGTTCCTGATTTACAGATAATTCTTTAAAACTATATTTCTTTCTCTTAATAAACTGAAGGAGAGTAATCTAAACGATGATTCTTTGGTAAGCAGAAAAATAGGACTGCTTGCGGGCAGTCCATGCTATAGCAGATTAATCTGCTAAAAAGTTTCCAACTTATAAGGAATCTTCATCTTCCGACTCTCCACTCGTGTCATAACCCATCGACGAAGCATATGTTTTCAGCTTTTCTTTGAGTAACATCCGAGCCCGGTGCAAACGTGAACGCACCGTGCCGATAGGAATATCCAGAATTTTCGCCATTTCCTCGTAGGTAAATCCTTCTACATCGCAGAGGATCAGTACTGTACGGAAATCGACGGGTAATGCGTTCAGGGCATTGGTCACTTCATCTCCCAATAACTCCTGGACAGTTTCAGCTCGTAAGTCAGTAGTCTGGCTGGTACCAGCCATTTCTTCGGAATCATAATAGGTTTCTACCTCCTGGTAGTCAACCTTACTAGGCTCCTTTGACTTGCGGCGATAATCGTTAATAAAACTGTTTTTCAGGATCCGGAAAAGCCAGGCTTTTGCGTTGGTTCCTCGCTCAAAAGAGTTAATGAACCGAAACGCTTTCAGATAGGTATCCTGAACCAGGTCATTGGCGTCGTCCTCATCTTGAGTTAACCGAAAGGCAAAGTTATACATCGACTGGATGTGCGGCATAAGCTCTCCGTCGAAGATGTTGTACTTTTCGGTCTCTGTATATTGCCGGACGGCGATATATTCGTCGGCTGTCATGGCTGTGCTTATTTTTCGGGCTAAAGCTAAAATATTATTACGGTACAAAAGCCTGCCATCGGGGTTCTGCTGACAAAATGGCTGATAATAAAGGTTAACACACTAGAAAACTATGCCTGAACCCTGAAGGAATTCCCTATGAGGGAATCAGCAGCAGGTATGAGTGCTACTTTTGGGGAAGGAAGGGCCCGGTCTTTCCCATCAGATTCCATAGAAAAGCCGTACCTTCGCAAAGATATTGAATTATTTGACTGCATAAAGGGTTGGTTAACGTAGTGTAGATCAGACTTATTTAATAATCAATTGTCAAACGCCAGTTCTAAAATAAACTTCATCTATAAATCCTTATGTCCAACGGAATTTATAACGTCCCGATTCCTAAAAACGAACCCATTTATGGCTATGCTCCCGGTTCTCCCGAGCGTCAGAAACTGAAAGATACGCTGGCTGAACTACGGTCGAAGCAGATTGATATGCCTCTTTACATTGGGAATCAGGAAATTCGTACGGATAAAAAAGTAGCCATGACGTCTCCACACGATCATCAGCACGTGTTGGGTCATTTCTACGAATGCGATCCTCAGCACGTAACGGAGGCAATTGAGGTGGCTCTCGAAGCCCGTCATGCCTGGTCGGTATTATCCTGGGAACATCGCTTGTCTATTTTCCTGAAAGCGGCTGAGCTTTCCGCTACTAAGTACCGCTATTTATTAAACGCATCTACCATGCTGGGTCAGTCGAAAAACGCGTTTCAGGCGGAAATCGACGCGGCTTGTGAGTGGGTAGACTTCCTGCGTTTCAACGTTGCCTTCGCAACAGAAATTTACCGCAATCAACCCATTTCGCCCGACGCGACGATCTGGAACAAGGTAGAATATCGTCCACTGGAAGGTTTCGTATACGCCTTAACTCCCTTTAACTTCACGGCTATCTCAGGCAACCTGCCCGTATCGGCAGCGATGATGGGTAACGTAGTCGTTTGGAAACCTGCTCCCACGCAAATGTATTCAGCCTACGTATTGATGCAGGTGCTGAAAGAAGCGGGTGTTCCCGCCGGCGTAATTAACCTGATTCAGGGCGATGGTCCGATGATTGGTGATTTAGTATTTAGTCATCCAGAATTTGCCGGTATCCACTTTACGGGTAGCACGGCGGTGTTCAAAAGCATCTGGAAAAACATTGGCTCGAACATGGATAACTACCGTTACTATCCCCGCATTGTGGGTGAAACAGGCGGTAAGGATTTCATGATCGCTCACGAATCAGCCGATGTTAAAGCGTATGCCGCTAATTTATTACGGGCTGCTTTCGAATTTCAGGGCCAGAAATGCTCAGCTGCTTCACGGGCATATATTCCGGTAAGCCTCTGGGACTCCGTTTGGGCGGAAATGAAAGCTATGCTCGAAACGTTCAAGGTGGGTGGAACAGAAGACTTCTCCAACTTTGTAAACGCAGTGATTGACCAGCGTGCTTTCCAGAAAATCACGGGTTTTATTGATCGGGCTAAAGAAAATCCTGCGAACGAAATTATCTGGGGTGGAACGTATGATGACTCAAAAGGCTGGTTTATAGATCCTACCATCATCCTGACGAACGATCCTCATTCAGAAACAATGGAGCAGGAAATTTTCGGACCTGTTCTGACGATTTATTTATACGAAGCTGCCCAGTTTGAGGAAACGCTGTCACTCATTGACCGCACGTCTCCTTACGCTCTTACCGGAGCCGTATTTGCTCAGGATCGTTACGCCGTTGATCTGGCTACCCGTAAGCTGGTTAACTCGGCTGGTAACTTCTACATTAACGACAAGTGTACGGGAGCCGTAGTAGGTCAGCAACCTTTTGGTGGAGCTCGCGGTTCGGGAACGAACGACAAAGCGGGTTCCATGCAAAACCTGCTGCGTTGGGTATCCGCTCGTACCATTAAAGAAGGCTTTATCCCTGCTACGGATTATCGTTATCCCTTCCTGGCAGAATAAGTATAGTTTACAGTTGTCAGTTTTCCGTTATCAGTTTTGGGTTAACATTATTAACCCTGAAAATTGACAACGGAAAACTGTAAACTCAAAACACTTCCCATTCATGCAAAAAGAACTTCACGCTTCGCAGCAGCCTCGGGTTTTTGAGGAGTTATCGAGTCGTCGTAAGCAGCAGCTTATGGCTTTTGATCGGGTATTAACGATCATGGATGAACTTCGGGAGAATTGTCCCTGGGATCGGAAGCAGACGATGGATACACTCCGGCACCTGACTATCGAGGAAACCTACGAGCTTTCGGACGCGATTCTGGAGAAAGATTTACCCGAAATAAAGAAAGAGCTCGGTGATGTCTTACTGCATCTGGTATTTTACGCTAAAATCGCCTCAGAAACGGGTAATTTCGACATTACTGACGTGATGAATAGCCTGTGTGACAAGCTCGTGCACCGCCACCCTCATATTTATGGAGATGCTCAGGCCGACACCGAAGAACAGGTAAAGCAAAACTGGGAACAACTGAAAATTAAGGAAGGTAACAAATCTGTGCTGGGTGGTGTACCTTCTTCTCTTCCCGCTTTGGTGAAAGCCATGCGGATTCAGGAAAAAGCCCGTGGAGCGGGTTTCGACTGGGAAGAAAAAGAACAGGTGTGGGAAAAAGTGCGGGAGGAAATGGAAGAGTTTCAGGACGAGTTTAAAGCCGGAACCTCGCATGATTGCGAAAAGGCGGAAGGTGAATTTGGCGATGTTCTATTTTCGCTAGTGAACTACGCCCGTTTCATTAACATTAATCCCGAAACAGCCCTGGAACGCACCAACAAGAAGTTCATTTCCCGCTTTCAGTATCTGGAAGAAAAAGCTAAAGCAGATGGTAAAGTGCTGAAGGATATGACGCTGGCTGAAATGGACATCTATTGGAACGAAGCCAAGAGCTTAGGCACTACCGTTAAATAACATTTGCTACTTTCTAAGTATATATACTTGTTAATTTCTGAATAAGGTTGGACGTTTGAATGTTAAACAACCAACCTTATTTATGAAATATCTTTATTCCTTTCTTCTGCTCTGCGGGGTAAACCTAACCTATGCTCAAGTAACTACGTACTTTGAGCAGGACTTTAGTAGCTCTTCCAATGCTGCTGATTACAAAGGCGGTGGCCCCAATAAATTCACGGAGCTCATTGCCAATGGCTCCTCCACGATTGATCTTTCTTCGCAAAAGTTAACGCTTAATAAGGCCGCCGGAAGTCAGGTTCGGTTCTCTAAAACGGACAATCTGTTTACTCAAACGCCAACGATTCTTTACATTCAGTTCACGATTTCGGCCAACATTACTGAAACTTCCAACGCGACAACGCCCTACAATTACCTCTATGTGGGTAATCTCAATGACAACGGCAGCTTGCCCGCGAATGCTTCGGTCTTTGCTCGTTTAGGTTTTCACTTTAATACCCTAGGTAACTCTTTTCAATTACATGTACAGGAAGGCGGTTCAGTAAACAAAGGCCCTTATTCGGGTACGAAAACGGTTACCTGGATTATGAACGTCTCTAATGCTTCGACCTCTTACAACGATGACGAAGGCCGGGTCGGCACACTGGAAGCTAATAAAATGGACATCTGGGTAGATAACTCACTGGAATTTGATGAAGCCAGTGAATTATCCACGGGCGTTATGCCTACTGATTTCAAGTTCATCTGGAACAACAGTAATGGCACCGTCACTTTTGATAATCTGAAAATTAAGGGAAGCATGGGCCCAATGCCTGTGGAATTAGTGTATTTCAAAGCCACTCCTGTTGGGACTAAAGTGAGAATGAACTGGGCCACCAGTCAGGAGAAAAATGCTAAATCTTTCGTAGTAGAGCGGAGTAAAGATGCCGAGTTTTTTGAAGTAATCGGAACCTATGAGGCATCCGGTACGACGACGCAGCGGAACGAGTATTCAGCGGTGGATGAAGATCCATTAAGCGGAACAAGTTATTACCGGCTCCGGCAAGTGGATGAAGACGGAACCCAATACATCTGTCGGACGGTATCTGTTGTAAGGAATAGGCCGACATTTGAATGGCAGGTGATGGGTAATCCCGCCGTTTCTGCTAAAGCCATTTACGTTCAAGCCATTCAACAAATGAGTTACGAGTTGTTTTCAAAATCCGGGCAACCCGTTCCTTTGAAAGTAGATCAACTCACCAGCGAACAGACCCTACTTTCACCCATGGCCATGCTGGAAAGTGGTATGTATGTGCTTCGAGCTAGTGTCGGGAATCAGACTTCCAGCCAGCGAATTATTATTCCTTAACAAAAAGCGGTTAGAGGGAGGACTCTAACCGCTGTTACTTTATAAAATCAGCTTACTGAACCGTAACGCTACGACTGGCTTTCCCCGTTGTATCAAAACACTTCAACTTTATGGGGCCTTTAACGGCTACCGGAGCTGAATATAAGCTCGATTGTACGGTAGGTTCGGAACCGTCTGTGGTATAGCGAATTTGCAGGCCTGGGTATTCCGTATTGGCTTTTAGCATACCCTTTTCCAGAATTGCTCCGGGCGTGGGAACGCGGTAGTTATAGCCCCCGTTCAGGTAACGCAGACGAGGTAACTCGCGTTGAGCCAGGTTATTTGCAAAAACATTCCAGCCTTCTGAAATAGCTTGCTCGCGGAGGGCTTTATTTTCAATGGTTTCCCATTTCCGTTCCGCTGACCAGGCTGTTTCTGCAAAACCCATCAGTTTGGGTAAAACGTAATACTCCATCATGTCCCGACCGCGAACGGTTTCCGTCCAGAGCTGAGCTTCCAGTCCTAAAATATTCTGACGTTTCTGAAGCTTCTCTTTGCCTGAAAAATCCAGAGGCTTACCCAGCGAATTCACATACGTCGTTTTGAAATAATCGTAAGGAGCGAACGTCCAGGCATTGCGAGGCCCCACATAACCGCCCCAGTACAGACCGGGCTCGGCGGGGTCATTGTTGTAAGCCAAATCCATGTACAGGTTCGTAACGTTACAGAGCACAATGGGGTAACCTCCATTTGCCATGCGGTACCCCAGATCCAGGTCGAAGACGTTATTCCAGATGTAAGGAATGACCCCTTTCCCGGCAAACTCGGGGTTTGCTACGTATGTACCGTTCGCGTCCACATTCAAGCCTATTTCTTCCCATCCGTGTACTTCCAAATTATGCTTTTTCAGCTTGGGTAACATCTGACCGAAGAAATAACTCTGTAGATACCGGGGGCCTTTCACTTCAGGGTGTTGTTTCAGAAAAGCATCCACCAGAGGAGATTTCGTCCAGACACCCATCGGAACTTCATCACCACCGACGTGCAGAGCGTTGAGTTTCAGACCGGCTTCGTCGTATATTTTAACGACATCATTCACCACCGTTTCAAAGAAATGAGCCGCCGAAGGACGAACTACGCAAATCACGTTATCTGAATACGCCTGAGCCGAGCTGTATACGGATTTATCATCAGGATCAATCAGACGAAATTCTTCCGCCGCCTTTTTATTGCCTTCTTTCATGAAACGCTCGTAACGAGCTTCCATCGACTTAATAGCCGCCCGCGAGTGCCCGGGAAAGCCTATTTCAGGAATAATACGAATGTGACGATCATTCGCATATTGAAGAATTTCAATGAAATCTTTGCGGGTATAGTAACCGCTTCCGTACGTGTCCTTGGCGTTTGCGGTTGGGCCAGAACCATAAGCCGGAGGTAAGGCATTATCCTTGATATTCTTCACATGCTGGCGGTGTGAGCCCACTTCGGTAAGCTCAGGTAATCCGTTGATTTCCAAACGCCAGCCTTCATCTTCAGTAATGTAGAAGAGCAGGTTGTTAATTTTATAGAAAGCTAATAAATCAAGCATTCGCAGGACGCTTTCCTTGGTTTGGAAGTTACGCGAAACGTCCAGATGAACGCTGCGGAAGCCAAAACGTGGGGCATCCTGAATTTGCAGAGCGGGTAACGTAAGCGAAGCCGCAGGTTTGTTATAAGCCGCGACAGGAGCCAAAGCCAGTAAGCTCTGAACGCCATAAAATACGCCAGCGGGATCATTACCCGTAATGGTAATGCCTTCATTACTCACATTCAATTGATAAGCTTCTTTCGAAACGCCATTTACCGTAACGGGGGCAATCTTTAGTAAAATTCCTTTGCTTGCAGCCGTCGTCGCTTCTTTCAGTGGGAAGGAAGTACCCGTTAAGGATTGCAGACGGTTATTGAGGAAAGTAGCTTCTTTTTGTAATTCTTTAGCGTAATAAATGGGCCATTGGCTGCTCAGACTCACATTGCCCTGACCTTTGGTTACCTGAACGGGCATCGGCGTTAGAGCGGGTAACTGCTCGGGAGAGAGTAAAGATAAAGCTGAATTCTGCTGGTAATGATACGCCGCTGTGGGCAAAGGCATCTGGTCGTTCGGACCACGAAGGATCTGTTCTTTTTCCGTCATCGGCTCTGGGGTATATTCCGTTACCGTTTCGATGCGTTCGTTTTCGCCTTCTCCAAAAACAAAATAAAGTCCGACCGGAGCGTCGATCATTTTATTGATGGGGATTGTCCCCGCGTAAGGAATAGTTATGGAAGCTCCGGGTTTTAACTCAAAGCTTTCAGTGGGCGTGAGTTTGTACCAGTCGCCATTAATGTGCTCGACGGTGCCGGGAACGGGGGTAGTTGAAGCCAGAATCGTTCGGGGCGACATGCTAAAATACAGCGTCCATCCTTTATTGGTTAAGGTTTCTTCACCTTTATTAGTTAAGACAAACTGGGCCTGAAAGCCTGTGGTATCTTTCGGGAAATTAGTAAGGAGTTTCCAGGAAATGGCTACGCTCGATTCTCCCGAAGTTTTTTCGGAAGATTTACAGCTCAGGCATACCCAGACGCTTAGCAGAAGAAAAGCGGCAAGTAAGCTACGACGCATAAAGCAACAGGATTATCAATGTTTACGATTAAGCAAGTGGCTAAAGATACTAGACTTGAAAGATTTAAAATAGAATAATAGAGGTTAACCCTTAGAATGTGCTCATCCCATCTTAGTATCCACAAAAAAAGCCTGGATTTCCACCCAGGCTTTTCATGCATTCACTAGTACGTTAAGAAGGCTGTACCCAAATTATTTCAAGTAACTTACTCAGCCGATCTTTTAATTCTTTACGATCCACGATGAAATCAAGGAAACCGTGTTCCTGAACGAATTCAGCACTTTGGAAACCTTTAGGAAGATCCTTACCGATGGTTTCCCGAATGACGCGGGGACCTGCAAAACCAATTAAGGCACCAGGTTCGGAGATATTGAAATCGCCTAGCATCGCAAAAGATGCCGTCACGCCTCCCGTTGTAGGATCCGTTAATAAGGAGATATAAGGAATCTTTGCTTCGTCGAGCAGGGCAATTTTAGCCGAAGTTTTGGCCATCTGCATCAGCGAGAAACCTGCCTCCATCATCCGGGCACCGCCCGATTTTGAGATCATCAGGAAGGGAATCCGGTTTTTGAGGGAGTAATCCATCGCCCGGGCAATTTTCTCACCTACTACAGAACCCATCGAACCACCGATGAAGCCAAAGTCCATACAGGCAACCACCAGATCAATACCATTGATTTTGCCGTGACCCGTGCGAACGGCATCCTTCAGACCCGTTTTCTTCTCCGTGGCTTTGATACGATCGGGATACGCTTTGGTATCCTTGAAATGAAGCGGATCGCCCGAGGTCATCGTGGCGTCGAGTTCAGTATAAAGGGTATCGTCGAAGAGTAGTTCAAAGTATTCCTGAGAACCTACTTTTTCGTGGTAATTACATTTCGAGCAGGTGTAAGCCTGCATTTTGTGCTCGCGGGTATGCATGATGTTACCGCACTCGGGGCACTTGTACCAGAGCCCGTCGGGGGCTTCCCGTTTGGCTTCAGTGGGCGTTTGAATACCCTTGTCTTTCCGGGTGAACCAAGACATATTTCTGCTTCTTGTTTTGAAGTCTGAAAGGTTAAGGGAGGAGGGTATCCTCAAGTCAAGCCATTCAGCACTTGATTTAGGACATCAAAGATAGATCATTCCTGACTTGTATGCGTGGGATAGACCGAGAATTTGTACTTTTCAAGGCAGCATTAATCCAATTTTTACAGAATATTGGATTTTTTAGACCTAAAATTGAACGAACTACCCCATAATCCAGCTTATTTATAGAGATGTACTGATGATCCCTGGAAAAATGCATAAGTTTGCAACAGTTGATTTTCAATTCTTCAGAATCGGAAAGCAGCACCTCTTCTTCATCAGCATGAGATGTTAAGAGTCAATAATGGAAGAGTGCACCTACTCTAAAACCAGTGATTCAAGACTTCCTTTGATACGAGTAAAAATTATATCATAATCTCTCATTTCAACGATTGGTATGGCCAATGCAACTAAAATTGCTCCAGGTGTTCTTTCTGGAGACGCTGTGCAGGAGTTATTCGAACTCGCCAAAAAACATCAATTTGCACTTCCAGCCGTAAACGTAATTTCAAGCAGCACCGTAAACGCGGTTCTGGAGACGGCTCGTGATCTGAATTCCCCTGTAATCATTCAGTTTTCGCACGGCGGATCGCAGTTCTACGCGGGTAAAGGCCTGAAAAACGAAAACGAACAAGCCGCTATCGCGGGTGCGATCTCAGGTGCTCAGCACATCCACCTGCTGGCTGAAAAATATGGAGTTGCGGTAGTTCTTCACACGGACCACTGTGCCAAGAAAATCCTTCCCTGGATTGATGGCGTGCTGGAAGCAGGGGAGAAATTCTACGAGCAAAATGGCAAGCCTCTGTTCTCTTCTCACATGCTCGATTTATCAGAAGAGCCCCTGGAAGAAAACATCGAAATCTCTTCAAAATACCACGAGCGTATGTCAAAAATTGGCATGACTCTGGAAATTGAATTAGGGGTAACGGGTGGTGAAGAAGACGGCGTGGATAACTCTGACGTTGATTCTTCTCGTCTGTACACGCAGCCTGAAGAAGTAGCTTATTCTTACGAGAAACTGAATGCTATTTCTCCTCGCTTCACGGTAGCAGCAGCTTTTGGTAACGTTCACGGTGTATACAAACCCGGTAACGTGAAACTGCAACCCGTAATCCTGAATAACTCTCAGAAATACATTCGTGAGAAGTATAATCTGGAAGCTGAGAAACCCGTGAACTTCGTATTCCACGGTGGTTCAGGTTCTTCTCGCGAAGAAATCCGCGAAGCAATCAGCTACGGTGCTATCAAAATGAACATTGATACGGATTTACAGTGGGCATACTGGGATGGTATCTTAGGTTTCTACAAATCCAAAGAAGACTACCTACAGGCTCAAATTGGTAACCCAACGGGTGAAGATTCTCCGAACAAGAAATTCTACGATCCCCGCGTATGGTTACGCGAAGGTGAGAAGTCTTTCATTGCTCGTCTGAAAGCGGCTTTCGAAGATCTGAACGCAGTTAACGTAAACCAATACTTATAGTAGTTTGGAGTTTTGGGTTTGGTGTGTTGAGTTACTGAACCTTAACTCTTTAGAGAACGCTGGCAGATTTAGTTCTGTCAGCGTTTTTTGATTTTTCGTTGTTACTTGACTGACAATGAGGCGAAAGTTGAGAAAATAAAGGTAAGAATGACTGGGAAGCGTTTCCGTTACATAGCTCCTGCTGCCAGCTTTTCTGCTGGCAGCAGGTTTCTCAACTCAACCCCCAGTGAGTTCTTCGTTCTAAATGATAGGGAAGGGTTCTCTGCCCGTTTTGCTGCTTGAGATTATAAACCCTTGACAGATAGCTTTCGGATTATGAATCCGAAAGAGCAGTTTTATTAGGGTTTAGAAATGTAGAGACGCGACTTTGGATTGCCCCCGAAAAGTTAGACATTAACTGAAAGGAGCAATGCAAAAGAAAAAGAAGTATAGTTATGCCTTTAAGAAAGCAGCGGTGGAAGCGGCCAAGTCGAGTAAAGCATCGATTCACGCCCTAGCCCGAGCTTACGGTATTCACGAGTCCATGCTACGACGATGGATCGATGGGTATGAAGCCTTTGGGCCATCGGCTCTGGCATGCGTTTCGCATCAACATCGCTATTCCGAATCGATCAAAACTGCCGCCGTTGCCGCTTTTCTGACTCAAGACTTATCTTTGCGGGAAGTTTGTTTGACTTTTTCTCTTCGCTCGACTAGTGTGCTTCGGGGTTGGATTAACAGGGCCCTGGCAAATTACCCCCAGCAGAGCGATGAGCTTAACGATTTCCCCCCTATGGCTTCATCCCAATCGAGTCGAGTGCCCGCCAGTGAATACGAGCGAGTCGTTGAGGAGAATAAACGACTGCAGGCGGAGGTGGCTTACCTAAAAAAGTTACGAGCCTTGATTCAGGCCCAGAAAAAAGGCAAAAAGCCCTGATTGTGCATGAATTAAGGCCTGATTATGATCTATCGCTGCTACTAAGGGCCGCTCAGCTCGCCCGCAGTACGTACTACTATCAACTCAAAAGCAGGGATAGGTTAGGCAAGTATGCTCCCCATAAACAGCGGCTGAGCCAGCTTTATCAGCAACATCAGGGACGCTATGGCTACCGACGCCTGACCTCTGTTCTACGGGCAGAAGGCTATACGCTCAATCATAAAACGGTGTTCAAACTCTTGGGAGAGTTGCAGCTCAGAAGCCGGATTCGCCTCAAAAAATACCGGTCCTATCGGGGAGAAAAGGCTCCCACCACTCCCAACCTACTGAATCGGGAGTTTACAGCAGAAAAGCCTTTTGCCAAGTGGGTGACCGATGTCACCGAGTTCAAAGTGGGTGCTCAAAAACTGTATTTATCCCCCATACTAGATCTTTACAATGGTGAGATTGTCAGTTATGATCTCTCGGAGCGAGCCAATTTTAAACAGGTAAGTCGGATGCTGGAAGAGGCCTTAGCTAAATTGCCTGCTCCTACGAGGCTCTTGTTACACTCGGACCAGGGCTGGCAATATCAGATGAAACCCTATCAGAGAAGACTGAAAAAGCAGGGTCTGATCCAAAGTATGTCCAGAAAGGGGAATTGTCTGGATAATGCGGTGATGGAAAATTTTTTTGGTACGCTTAAAAGTGAGTTATTTTACCTTAACAGTTATGAATGTATCCAGGCTTTAGAAAAAGACATCAGGCAGTACATTCACTATTACAATCACCAGCGAATCCGTTTGAACCTACAGGGTATGAGTCCCGTAGACTTCCGCATCAACGCTGGCTTTTAAAACAACCGTCCAACTTCTTGGGGCTAGTCCACTTTATCGCTTCTGGGTAAAAGGCGATATTGGTTATCCACTGTTTGGAATTCCATCCTCAGCAAGACGCCATGAATGGACGTCTCTACATTTATTATTTCACCACCGTAATTTCCAGTTTCGTTGATAGCGTTTCAAACGACGTTTTATACCAAAAGCTACTATTCTGCTAAGTTCCGCAGGAAATGCTAAGGTTAAGTTGACTATCAACTACTTAGTGTCCTGCATTACTTCAGCTTTAAATAATACTGTCGTTCGGATTCGGGTAATTTTTCAAGGGCATACCGAAGCATGGTGCGGGGCATGGCAAGGGTATGTTCGTTTAAAAATTCCCGTAACACTTCCAGATCCTGCTGACCTACTTCACGGAGCATCCAGCCGCAGGCTTTGTGAATCAGATCATGTTTGTGAGAAAGCAGAGATTCAGCAATCGCCAGTGTATCGCTGTATTCTTTCTTTTTGATAAAATATAAGGTAGCGATGATAGCGACGCGAACCGTCCAAATTCGCTCGGAACGGGCGAAATCGTAAAGTAACTGCCGATCCTGGGTGTGAAGAAAAGCCCCGACAATATCCCGGGCAGAAACATCGACGAGATCCCAGTTATTGACGTATTCCAAATGAGCTAAATATGCTTCGAAAACTTCCAGTTTCTGACTCAAGTCTCCCTTTTTATATTGATCTACCCAAATGAACAGGGCCGCGGCCCGGCATTCATGGTAAGGGCTTTGGATGAGTTGAGAAACTTCTTCCAGAGGCAAAAAGCGAAACTTCTTGGCAATGCTCCGAACTTCGCCGACGGCTAATCCCAAAAAACGATCATTTTCCCCATATTCGCCCGGCCCGGTTTTGAAGTAACGAGCGACGAAGGCAGCTTTTTCAGGATTAGCCTGAATCTGAAGTGATTGAATAACGTCCTGATGAGACATGATGGAGGTAGAATGAAGGAAAAGCAAAGGTAAACGTTATCTGCAAGCAATTTCTTTCTCGGACTAGGGATATAGTTCGACAAAGACACTACCCGCTTTTTTGCTGATCGCATAGCTCATGCTGCCAGCCACTATTACCTTTATTTCCTCAACTTTCGATTCATTATTAGGCAAGATCTGCTCTTGCGTTCGAGAGATTGATCAGGTAAAGAAAAGAGATATTAACAACTGCAAGCACCCCTCCCTGTCATTCAGAGCAAAGCGAAGAACCTTATTAGGATTTGAGGTAACTTCGCTACCAGTAGGACTCATGGCGTCCCTCAGGCTACCAGCATAAAAGTGGGTAGTGGTTTAATAGGGATAAAAAATTTAGACACGCGATGAAGTCGCGTCTGGGTAGAGGCGGTTATGGTTGCTGCGTAGGATTACAAATCCCTGACAGATAGCTTTCGGATTATAAATCCGAAAGAGCGGTTACTTAGTTGCGAACAATGATAGAATAAATTGCTATAGAAAAGTTTAGAGAAAGACTGCAACTTTAAATTTCAAATGCAGGTTGCTGATTATTATTTATTAGTATCAAGCATTCCTGCTACCCTAGAAATAGGTATTGAATTGACACTCAGAAAAGATAATAGTATCCATGATTACCATCGTTTCCTCGACCAATCAGAAAAACTCCCGTAGTAGGCAGGTGGCTGAATATTACCGTCAGCAAATACAGGCGGCAGGGGCGGATGCCCGCGTAGTAGACCTAGCAGATTTGCCCGTTGATTTTATTGAATCGGCCCTTTACGGGAATTTTGGCAAGCACGATGCCTTCAATGCTGTGCGTGATCTGGTGGAAGGAGCCAGCAAACTGGTCTTTGTTTTGCCTGAATATAATGGTTCGTTTCCCGGCGTGCTGAAGGCTTTTATAGACGGCTTTCACTATCCCAGCAAGCTGAGCGGCAAGATGGTAGCCTTGGTCGGTATTTCGGATGGGGGAAGTGGAAATCCCTTGGGTATGAGTCACCTGACGGATATCCTAAGTTTTATGAACGCCACGGTTTTAGGCTTACGGGTTAAGATTCCTTTTCTGAAAAAGAACTGGGTAGAAGGTGAGATTCAGGATGAGTTTATCAAAACCTTACTGAAGCAACAAATTGAAATGCTGGTGAAACTTCCTTAACGAAAAAGAGCAGACTTAGTAGCCTGCTCTTTTTCATTAAGCTGATTATTTTCGCTTTCGGAGGTAGATATTACCCATCGAAGATTTTAAGGTAATTGAAACGCCGGGAGCATTAATGATACCTTTGGTTGCGTTACCGTTGATATAAATGTTGTTAATGGTAAATGGCTTTGCACTGGCGAAGCTAAGAATTTGATTATTATCCGTTTGAATGTTTACATCTTTCGTGCTAATGCTTATGGAAGAGGCAGATGAATTAGAAGCCGAATTATTTTTAGAACTAGTTGCTCCTTTGGCTAGATTTTCACTGTCTTTTCTTCTGGAACCAGAACCCACTACGACTAACCCATCTACACTTTGGGACTCACTTTGTTTGGCTTCTTTTTCAGGCAAAGGCAGTAGGTCAAAATCTGTGAAAGCATTACCCTGCGAAGCATCCAGAATGACGGAGGCCTTGGTGTCCGATGGGAGACTTACATCAATGGCCTCATGACTCGTAGACAGGGAAATCGGCTTATTCTGATTTACCTTACTAAATTGAGCACTGATTTTTCCCATCGTTGAATAAGCAATAACCGGACCTGTGATGTCTTTCAGATTGATATTCGTAGAGGCCGTACGAACTTCAATTTCTCCCTCAATACCCGTAATTGTTAATTCGTCATCATTGGCAAAGAAATTATTACCCGATTTCCAGAGTAAATCAGTGTTTTTAGGTAGACGAATGACATACGAGACCTCGTCCTGCCGAAGAGCCGTTTTAAAAATAGTTACCCCATTTTCCGTTTGCGAGGAAAGGTTAATACCGGTATTATCCGTACCTCCGGCCCCCACAGCCTTTAGCCCTTCCGCTTCTTTAGGTGGGGGCGTAATGCCCTTGGCTTCAATAACAATATCAGTGCCCTCGTATCCCTGAATGGCTACTTCTGCATTACTGATCAGAAAAGAAACTTTCTTCGTTTTAAGAGGCATACGGTATGTTTTGGTCTCTTTTTCTTCCTGAGCCAATGCCGAATATGCCGAAAGAAGCAGTGTAAGTATGAAAACCTTTTTCATGACGTTAGATCGTTAGTAGTTGAATACTCTGTTGAGCTTGTTTGCGAATGATGGGGTCAGCGGCTTCGTCTTCTGCTAGTTGTTTCAGGCGAGGTAAGGCCGCTGTTTCTTTGTTGATGACAAGCGTTTCCATTACGCTTATCTGTTCGGGTAACTCCGAGGCGGCATTCAGCCGGGCCAGTAAGGCTTTCCGAACCGATGGATTTTTGCCGTAACTCTTTAACGTTTCCAGCGTGGCCAGGCGAACGTTAATGTTTTCATCCTTGCGAAGGGTTTGAGCCAGTGCTTGTAATAAATCGGGTGGGAGAGAGGGCATATTACTGGCGTATTGCAGTCCTTTCAACCGCTCGGCTGCTGACTCTTTTCGGAGTAAGCCGAGCACCACTAATTCCTGGGTAACTTTTAATTCTTTGCGGAGCGTGGCTACTTCCTGTTGTACTTTTTTGATGGAAACGTCTTTCGTTTCCTCTTTGGTAGAGGGCTCTAGCTGAGCCACTTCCTCCGCAGGTGGTGTTTCCAAAGGTCGATAAGAGGGCTTTTCGATGGTTACGGTCTGCGTCTTGATTTCGGGAGCTACTGTCATTCGTCCCAGCCAGAACATGATTCCAAAAGCAGCCAGAACGGCGGCATAAGGCCAGTAAACTCGCTTTTTAGGAAGCGGAATAACGTTTGCCTCCTGTTGATGCTGACTTTCAAGCGTCTGATTCTCCTTTTCCCGATCCAGCAAAGCGTAAAAAGCCGTGTCTAATCCTGCATCTGGTTCTACCTCGTAACGCTGAACATCCCGCCAGATTTTTTCGAGACTTTCGGCTTCCTGGCGGAGGGGTAAATCGCTGGCAAGCATCTCTTCAAAAGCCAATCGCTCGGGTTCGGATAACCTGCCCAGCAGATAGTCAATTAATAAAGTATCTTTTTCCATGACATGAACAGGGAATAATTAATCATTGATCTGGAAATACAATTCACGTAATTTCTGGAGTCCCCGAAAGGCCCGCACCTTTACATTAGCTACGGAAAGGCCCAGTACCTGCCCGATTTCTTCGTAACTCATATTCTGAAAGCGGCTGAGCAGCAACACTTCCCGGTATGAATCAGGGAGAAGCTCCAGAGCCTGATGTAACCGCTGGTGATAGGCTTCGCTTTCATCTTCTTCCAGCAGGATATCAGGAAATTCGTTCGTGTGATGCCGCAGCGTTTTCAGATGGTCGTTATAGATGTTTCGGGCCAACTCATAGATCCAGGTTCGAAAAACTGCCCCTTCCCGGAAGGTATGCCGATACCGCAACAACCGCAGGAATACCTGCTGGGTGAGATCGCGGGCAATATCCCGGGATGATTGCCGATAGAGAAAGAAATTCAGCAACGACTTTTTGTAACGTTCGTACAAAATGGCGGCTTTGTCGAGGTCTCCTTCACTTACGGCCTGCATGGCCTGTTCGTCGGTCATGGAAGCGGGGTTAACAGATGGTTGATTTTGTAAAAGGGTACTTCGGGAAAAGCGAAAGGTTACAAGTTAGGGAAAGAAAATTTTTAGAAGGCTTGCGAGCAGCACTCTACCATGAAATTGACCTCCTATGATTTAGGCCTTAAGGTAAACTATAGAATTTTATATTTTACTTTACGGGCTTAAAGTAAAATATAGCCAGCTATATTTTACTTTATACCTCTTATCAGCGGGTTACTCGGACAAGTCATTTTCCTTTTTTGAGGAAAATAAAGCCCTATACTACGATAACCTGACCAGGGTTAGAGATAAAAATGATCTGTTACAATGGTTGAAATATTTTCTCGTTGGAATAGAAAAGACTAGTAAAACGGCTTGCGATACGTTAGGTAAAATCTTAGGGTTAAAAGAAAAATACGAAATTGAAATCCGAACTACACTAGGCCGCAAATTCACATCAGGGCTAACGCTGATGTCAGCTTTATTTCAAAATCCGGTTATTCGGGTGAAAGATGTACAGACGATCTGTCATTTGAGCCCTAAAGCTGCGGGAGAGTTAACCGCTGATTTTGAGAAATTAGGCATATTGAAAGAATTAACCGGATTCTCAAGAAACCGGACTTTTGTTTTTAGTGACTATCTCAGCTTGTTCTGAGCCTAGAATATGATGAAATCCAAGTACCTGCGTCCCCTGCTATTAGTGATTGGAGTGGTAGCCCTGAATGTGCTGGCCGGTTTTTTCTATTTCCGTCTCGATTTAACGGAAGACCGCCGCTACAGTCTTTCGGATGCCACCCGAAATATACTTGACCAGCTCGATGACGAGGTGTACGTGAAAGTATACCTCGACGGTGATTTGAACCCTGGTTTTCGGCATCTGCGGGAATCCATTCGAGAAACGCTGGAAGAATTTAAAGCTCATTCCGGTGGTCACCTCGATTATCGATTTATTGATCCTTCGGCTGAAACAGATGCCAAGAAGCGAAATGCCTTATACGAAGCCTTGACTGAGAAAGGTTTAATCCCTACGAATGTAGTAGAAGGGGGCCAAGACAGTCGCTCGCAGAAGCTGGTGTGGCCGGGAGCTTTATTAACCTTTCAGAATAAGGAGACTTCGGTTCAATTACTGAAAGGAAATATCTCGCAGTCGGCTCAGGAAAATCTGAATCTTTCGGCTGAAAACGTGGAATACTCGCTGGCTACGGCTTTGCGGGAGTTAACCCAGAAAGAAAAAAAGCGGATTGGGTTATTATCTACACTCTCCAAAAAACTGAATCCCGTGCGGATTTCGGATTTGATTGTGGCTCTGCAAAAGAACTACGATATTTTTCAGGTGAACCTGCAAACCTCGCCTAATCTAGATGGGCTGGATGCGGTACTGGTCATCAAACCCGATCAGGAGTTTTCGGAGGACGATCAGTTAAAGCTCGATCAGTTTATTGTGCACGGAGGTAAAGCTCTGTTCTTCATGGATGCTGTGCAGACCGATTCGGTAGGACGCGAAGGTGTGTATGCTCAGCCAACGAATCTGAAAATTGATGAGTTATTATTCCGTTATGGGCTCCGGGCTAACTCGGTAGTCGTGAAGGATATGCTCTCGGCTCAAATTCCGCTAAACGTCGGAACGATGGGCGATAAGGCTAACATTCAGCTCATGCCCTGGCGGTTTTATCCTTTGCTGAATTCGTACGGTAAATCACCCATTACCCGTAATCTGGATGCTTTATACGGGCGTTACGTAGGTTCACTCGATACCGTAGCGGCGGAAGGCATTCGAAAAACGCCGCTGGTATTTACCTCCGCCTATACCCAAACCCTACGGGCTCCGGCCGTTATTCCTTACAACGAAGCGGGCCGCAAACCTGATCCAACGCAGTATACGGGTGGGCCCAAAGCGGTGGCCTATTTGCTGGAGGGTAAGTTTTCGTCATTATTCCGCAATCGATTATTACCCGACGACCCTCGCTCGAAAGGGTTTGCCGTTCAGGATAAACCGTCCAAAATTGTAGTAGTAGCTGACGGGGATTTAGCTCTCAACGATTTCGATCCGAAACGTCAGGTACCTTTGCCCTTGGGTTTTGACCGCTTCAGCCCCGATCGCCACATCTATGCCAATAAAGATTTTATCCTGAATGCAGTGGATTATCTGCTCGATGACAACGGAGTAATTACGGCCCGAACGAAAGAATTCAAGTTACGGCCGCTGGACAAAGTAGAAATAGAAGAAAACAAAATGGTCTGGCAAGTATTAAACTTGTTAGGTCCACTAGTCTTCATTGTTCTGTTAGGCGGTGGCTGGTATTTCTGGCGACAGAAGCAGTTCAGTTAATGGTTAATGTTTAGGGGTTAATAGTTGTTGGTTATTAGTTCCTGGATAATAACCTGACTTAATAGATAAAAAGCCGTCTGAATTTCTTATTCGGACGGCTTTTATTTGTATAACTAACAACAACTAAACCAAAACGTCGCCAGTCATGATTTCGGGTTTTTCGATGCCCATTAAGGCCAGAATCGTTGGTGCGATGTCGCCGAGCTTTCCGTTTTTAATGGATTTATGGTCGTCATCCAGCAGAATACAGGGAACCAGGTTCAGACTGTGCTGAGTGTTTGGACTTCCGTCGTCGTTAATCATGTAATCGGCATTACCGTGGTCTGCTAATACAATAACGGAATAGTGACTGTTACGAGCTGCCGTCACTACGGCATTCAGCGATACGTCAACTGATTCACAAGCGGCTACTACGGCTTCAAAGCTACCCGTATGGCCTACCATGTCAGGGTTGGCAAAGTTTAGACACACGAAATCTGCCGATCCTTTTTCCAGTTCAGGAACCAGGGCATTACGAACGTCATATACCGACATTTCGGGTTTGAGATCGTACGTAGCCACTTTAGGCGAAGGGCACAGAATTCGGTTTTCGCCTTCGAAGGGTTCGTTACGGCCTCCTGAGAAGAAAAAGGTTACGTGCGGATATTTCTCGGTTTCAGCGATACGAATCTGCGTTCTGCCCGCTTTGGAAATGATTTCTCCTAACGTATAAGGCAGGTTCGAATCATCGAAAATGACGTTTACACCCGTGAATGACTTGTTATAATTCGTCATCGTCAGGTAACGAATATCTAACTTGCTCATGCCATATTCCGGGAAGTTTTCCTGCGTAAGAGCTTTGGTAATTTCCTGTGGACGATCGGTACGGTAGTTGAAGCAAATCACTACATCACCTTCCTGAATGGTTGCAACGGGCAGGTTGTTTTCGGTAATAACGATGGGCTGGATGAACTCATCGGTAACCCCTTGCAAATACGACGTTTCAAGCGTAGAAATTAACTGGCTGGCCTCAACGGGTTGACCAATCCCTTTCACCATCACATCGTAAGCCAGTTTGATACGTTCCCAGCGATTATCACGATCCATGGAATAATACCGTCCGGTTACGCTGGCAATTTTACCCACTGAAGTAGGAAGGAAGGCCTGTAAGTCAGACAAATACTTTACACCAGATTTAGGATCGGTGTCGCGTCCATCGGTGAAGGCGTGGATGAATACGTTCTCCAGACCATTGTCTTTCGCCACATTGCAAAGAGCCTTGAGGTGATTGATGTGAGCGTGAACGCCCCCATCAGAAACCAGACCCAGGAAGTGAACGGGTTTATGATTAGCCTTAGCAAATTCGAGAGCTTCTACCAGTACAGGTTCGTGGCGAAGGGTATCTTGCTCGATAGCGTCATTGAGACGAACCAGACTTTGTTTGACGGTACGACCCGCTCCGAGGTTCATGTGACCTACTTCGGAATTACCAAACTGACCTTCGGGCAAACCTACTTCGGGACCGAAAGTCACCAGCGTAGAGTGTGGATAATTCGCGAATAACGAATCGTAAAAGGGGGTCTGAGCGGCAATGATGGCCGAACGATCTTCCTCGCCTTGTTTGGCAATGCCCCAACCGTCGAGGATAACTAACAGAACTTTTTTGCTCACGATATTTCGGGAATGAGAATGAATCAGGTACAATGTTGGTACAGACAAAGTTAAACCGAAGCCGTTAGAATCGAAGCAGAAGTTTAGAAAAGGCTAAAAAAGCATTAGAAACCCCAACCCGTAGAGACGCGATTAATCGCGTCTGGGCTAGAAATCGTGGTAATCCAACCCAGCAGTCACTCGGCAAAACCGAGCGACTGCCGAGAGCACCTCTACTCAAACAAAAAAAAGACGCGATACAATCGACGTCTCTACTGTAAATGGTGTTTCTTAATGATCCAGTCCAGCAGTTTTTCGGTACTGCGTTTGGCAATCTGGTAGACCTCTTCAAAAGCCTCATCTGGTTCGTAATACGGATCGGGCAGGGAAGGAATACCGCGTGAAACCTCCACAAAGGGATCAAATTTTCGCAATAGAAAAACCTGTTCGTGCGAAGGATACGACCCACTGAATCGGTGCGACATGGCGTGAATGTTATCGAAATTCGAGTCATCCATGCCGATGATATAGTCAAAATCCGTAAAGTCTGATTTTCGCAATTGCTTGGCCCGGTGGTCTAGCTTTAGTCCGTGCGATTCAGCATTAGCACACGTCCGGCGATCAGGACGATTCCCAATCTCGTAGGTACTTGTCGCTGCCGAATCGCAGTAAATCTGATCCGTAAGGCCGCGATCTTCTACTGCTTTCTTAAACAAAGCCTCCGCTAGCGGAGACCGACAAATATTACCTAAACAAACAAAAAGGACTCTAACCATAAGCGTTTCTAGGTTTGGAGTTTTGAGTTAGCAAATAGATGTTGAGACTAAAGGCTTTAACCATACTGATTATTGCGAGCATAATAACTCAAAACCCTAAACTCAAAACATCGCCAACTTATTCTACAGGATTCCCCTCTTCGTCTACGAGTACGAAAACTTCTTCGTTATCTTTCTTCATCATGTACTTCTCGCGAGCGAAGGTTTCCAGGGATGCGTCGGATTCGGTGATTTCCTGCCGCTCTTTATGGACACGGACGATTTCCTTTTCCATGAACTCTTTCTGAGCTTCCAGCTCCGAAAGCTCGTGGCTCATCTGATATTTTTTCAGCGGATTATAATCACTCAGGGCAATCAAAACGACCCAGATGGTGATCGCTATGACGGGAAATTTGGGAGGCCAGACGCGAAACATAGGCTGCTCAGAAAGTTAAAAATGAAAGCGTTACTTACTCTGTAAACGAAAAAAAGGGCTATGGGTTTAAGCCAATGCTCAAATCCATAGCCCTTCTCAGGTATTCTAATTAAAACGCTTTGATACCGGGGAAGTAAGCTGAATCGCCTAATTCTTCCTCGATGCGGATTAATTGATTGTATTTTGCCATACGGTCAGAACGAGAAGCAGAACCCGTTTTGATTTGACCCGTGTTCAGAGCAACTGCTAAGTCAGCGATAGTTGCATCTTCCGTTTCACCTGAACGGTGAGACATGATGTTTTTATAGCTGTTACGCTTGCCTAAGTTAACGGTATCAATCGTTTCGGTTAACGAGCCAATTTGGTTTACTTTCACCAGAACGGCGTTCGCTACACCCTGCTCGATACCCATTTCCAGACGCTTCACGTTTGTTACGAATAAATCGTCACCCACTAACTGCGTTTTAGAACCGATGCTGTCAGTCAGAGCTTTCCAGCCAGCCCAATCGTCTTCGGCCATACCATCTTCAATGGAGATGATGGGGTATTTGTTCACCCACTCTGTCCAGTAAGAAACCAGCTCAGAAGAAGTTAATTCTTCTTTCGTTGATTTTTTGAAGATATACTTACCCGTTTCAGCGTTGTAAAGCTCAGATACAGCCGCATCCATAGCGATGAATACGTCTTCTCCTGGACGGTAACCCGCTTTTTCGATGGCTTGTAATACCGTTTCCAGTGCCTCTACGTTTGACTGGATGTTAGGAGCGAAACCACCTTCATCACCCACGTTCGTAGAGTAACCTTTTGATTTTAATACGCTTTTCAGGGCATGGAATACTTCCGTTCCCATACGGAGGGATTGCGAGAACGTTTCTGCTTTAGCAGGAACGACCATGAACTCCTGGAAGTCAATAGCGTTATCCGCGTGAGCACCACCGTTGATGATGTTCATCATCGGAACGGGCAACGTGTTCGCGTTTACGCCGCCGATGTAACGGAACAAGGGCAGACCTGCTTCCTGAGCAGCCGCTTTAGCAACGGCTAAAGATACGCCTAAGATGGCGTTAGCTCCCAATTTGCCTTTGTTTGCCGTACCGTCGAGTTCAATCATGATTTTATCAATCATGTTTTGCTCGAATACAGAAATACCAAGAATTTCAGGGTAGATCAGTTCGTTGACATTCTCAACGGCTTTCAATACACCTTTACCCAGGTATACTGACTTATCGTCATCGCGAAGTTCAACGGCCTCGTGTACGCCCGTAGAAGCTCCAGAGGGAACCGCCGCACGGCCTAAAAAGCCATTTTCAGTGCGAACGTCAACTTCAACGGTCGGATTTCCACGCGAATCCAGAATCTGGCGGGCGTGTACGTACTGAATCGTACTCATAGATAAAGAAAAGTTTATGGTTATTTCCTGTCTAAAAAAGGAATGAAAGAAAGGTAATCGGATGCTCTTTCTTTACTCCGCAAAATGCGTTGCAAAGTAACGCATTTTGCCAGTGGTCTGAAAGCCCTAAAAAATCAATTTTCCCAGGAAGCTTTTTTAATGCTCAGAATTGGAAGGCATGTCCACCGAATTTGGGCCTGTCTGATTCGAAATCAGCATTTTCAAATAATGCACCAGCATATCGAGTCCCTTTTGAAAATGATCATTATTAGGAATAACCAGATCGGCCTGAGCCCGGAAAGGTTTGATATATTTCTGGTACGTTGGTTTGACGTGGTGTTCCCAGCGATATAATACATCATTAATGTCGTAACCCCGCTCTTCCGAATCCCGGCGAATCCGGCGGTTGAGCTTGATTTTATTTTTAGCATCAATGAATACCTTCAAATCAAGCATGTTCGCAATTTCTTCGAAATAGAAAACGAAAATACCTTCTACCACAATAATCGGCGTAGACTTGAACGTCAGCATCGCCGGAATAAGGTCGGGATTATTAAAGGTGTATTCTAGTTTCTGAACGTCCTTGCCTTCCCGTAAGTCGTGAATATGCTGGGCATATTGTTGAAAATCAATGGACTCGGGTAAGTCAAAATTATGAACCCCGTGGCGGTCCAACGGAATTTCGTGCCGCGGGCGGTAGTAATTATCCTGAGAAATTAAGGTGATTTCTTCCTGTGGAAAAGCCGATAAAAGGCTTTTCAAAAACAACGTTTTACCTGACGCACTACCACCAGTAATGCCAACAATGAAAGGTTTTTGCGACTGCATGTATTGTGGATTTCCGGTGCAAAAATACGCAACATTTACATAAGCCACGCGACAGGATTTGAAAAGCTGGTTTTATAACCCTGATTTTCAGATTCCGTGCACTTAATACTTTTCCCGAATCTGGGTCAAAATTCGTTCCATATCGCGGCGAATTTCGCTGGTAGGGCGGTTAAAGTTATTGTTCATGAAACTGAATAACAACGTCTTCCCACTTTTAGTCAGTAAGTAACCGCTCAGGTTATAAACGCCTGATAACGAACCTGTTTTGGCAAAAATGAAGGGCTTCCCGTCGGCGGATTTATACGCATTTTTTATGGATCCGGCCTGGCCGCCAATGGCTAGTAAAGGGAAAATTCGCTCGGCTGGATATTCGGTGTACATTTTTTCCAACAGACGAATAATGCTTTTGGGCGTAAAGAGGTTATACCGCGAAAGCCCGGAGCCATCGGCCCAGTTGGGGCGATCAGGCAAATCGGTCAGGTGATTTTTGAGGACGTAATCAATGGCGGTTTTGCTTTGAAAAGGCTGCTCTATTTTCGAACAAACAAGCATGAGAATTTGCTCAGCCACGAAGTTATCGGAAGGTTGCAGCATGTGTTTGTAAAGCGTATCCACCGAAATGGAGGAAAGACTTTGATACACTTTGGTAGAAAATGAGGGTAATAAAGTTATCCGTTTATGCAAAGTATCGCTTACGAGTTGAGTGGTTAATACAGATGAAGTCTGAAAAGGTACGTGCTGTTCAAAATGAGCAGGCACTACACCAGAAGTACCCGTGAACTGATTACTCATCCAGTTACGACGAACCTGGAATGTAGCATGGCTGGTGTCTTTTTCAAGTACGAATGATTGGGGAATAGCGTTAATCGCTAGTTTATCGGAAGCCAAGAAACGAACCACGTTGCCATAGACGGGTAAGGCACTGATTTCGGGCTGGTAATAATCCTGGTAATCATTCCAGGCCCAGCCGCTACCGAAGGGTCTTTGAGGGAAATGACCCGGCCAGTAAAACAGCTTTTCCGGGCGGCGGGCTAAAAATTCCAGAGCTTTACTGCTGGGAACATTGACGTTTAGTAATGTCGGGTCGCCCGTTCCCCAAAAAATCAGAGAATCATTTCGAACGAGGTACCGCAGAGCTTCTACCGAATCGCCCAGCGTTTTAAGTCCGGCATAAAAAGTAAAAAGTTTGGTATTGGAAGCGGGGACAAAGTAACGTTCGGCGTTGTGGGCATAAAGCGTCTGCTTTCGGTCGGGGTCGTAGAGCATAAGCCCAGCGTGGTGATTTCCAAACGTAACCGAAGTCCAGAGTGAATCCAGGTTTTTCAGGGAAGAGGTTCGCTTGCTCACGGAACAGGAAGTCAGCGAAAGCGTGAGGACTACCGAACTGATAATGACTAGTAACTTCATAGGAACAGAAAGGGGAAGCCACTGACTTCCCCGATTCATTTATTGAGTAATAACGATGCGTTTGGTAATGACTTCAGATTCGGAAACAAAGCGTAACAAATACGTTCCGGCGGGCATTGAAGTTAGCTCCAGTCTTTCCCGTAACGACCCCGGTTGCTTGGCGGTTTTCTGATAAACGGCTTGTCCCATGATGTTTGTCACACTGATATCGACCGATTTAACCGAAGCCGGAAACTCGGCATCGATCAGGAAATGACCGTACTGACTGGGGTTGGGGGAAACCTGAATAGTGGTTTGCGTAAGGGTTGGTTCGGTCGAAGTAATGATGGGTTTTGTCTTCTGAATGTATAGGTTATCAATGGCCCAGCCCCAGCCGTGTGAAAGCTGATCGGCAAAAAGGCGGAATCGAACCAATACCTGCTGGCCGGGGCTGAAGTAACCCGATCCAACCATGTTGATCTCGCGGCTTTTGTAGAGTCCTGCTGTTCCGGCAAAAGTGGAGTTGGTTACGTTTGTTCCGTTGACATTAACTTGCTCTGTTTTGGAATTATAACCCGTTAACCATTGATTATTAGCTCGGGCATCCCAGCCATCCTGAAAAGGCCTCCAGGTTTTTCCGCCATCGCTGGAGCCTTCCACCACTACGTAATCATAGAAACTGCTACTGCCAAAAACGGAACCGTCTTCGCCGGGTTCAACCAGACAGATTTCATCGAAACGAATGAACGGATCCTGATCACTCAGGCGAATGGGTTTGAGTAAGGTATAAGTGTAATTAGCCTCATAACCCTGAGATTCGGGCCCGTCTTTGTAAGGGTGATCCGAGTGAATGGCTCCGTCGATGAAACCCGTGGGGGTGGCGATGCTGAAATTCGTACCTGTAAAATCGCTACTGGCTGTAGTGGCGTTAAAGTCATTGACATACTCGGTTACGGCTGCCGAAATTCCCGCTACGTTCACTGTATAATAACCCGTCGAAGGAGCGTAACCCACGTTGCGGGCTTTCGAACGATCACGGGCTACGATGCGGTATTCAATCTTATCACCGCCCTTCAAACTCCCCGCTCCGAAAGTCATGGCTCCTACGGCGTAAATGTTATTGGAACGAATACCATTGGTTACGTAATAACCCAACCGGGGCATTGGCACTGAAGGGCGAGCCACACCATTCACCCGATATTCAATGTAAGTGGTATCAATGCCAAAACTAAAATCATCAAATACATCTGCATCAACAATCAGCGAGTCTGTAGAAGATAAAATGGATGTTTGCGGAGCGTGCGTGATGGTGGGAGGCGTATTATCAGTACCAATTTTGAATGTCCAGAAAGCCCGGCTGGGAGCTTCGGCGGGACTGCTAAAGGTGCGGTTAGGATAACCCGCTTCCGTCGTTGAAATCCAGTAACGAATCGTCCGGGCCTGACTCGAAGCCGGGAGGTTTGCCGTATAGGTGTTTCCTGATTGAGTCATGGGAACCGTAGTGGCGTTGGCCCGAGTCGTGTCGTTAATGGTATAGGAAAGGCGGACGGGGCCTACGACCGATGTATCACTGACCACCTGAGCCGTAAATGCAATGGGTTGTCCTAGTAAATCTTCCGAATCCGTTAATCGATTATGCAGAATGGATGTTGATTTCCAGCCCATTTCCGTGAACATGTTTCGTACAATCGGGCCAGGGTTCTGGTTGACTTCTCCACGGGCCAAATTCGGCGTCATTAACGCATTGGAAGTGCCCGTTAGATAGGTGGTTTCGTCCAAATGTGAGATACTGGAACCTACGCTGTAAGAAGTCGGAGCGTATAACTTAGGCTTGGTACCTCCGTTCTGAGCATTGGCAATCGGGCTGTCAAAAAAGAGATTTCGTCCCGTTACCTGACTGTATAACTGGGCCGATGGATTACTGAAAACACTCGTATTAATCAGTTGCTGATTGTTCGCATTTTTGATGTAATGATCAAAAACACGGGGATAGCCATAATTTGAATCATCTCCCCACATGGCTAGGCTATTGTTGGCATAAAAAGAGCTGGTAAAACCCAGTCCATGCCCCAATTCATGCGTTACTACGGTAACAAAATCCTGCCGACCTGCCGAACCATTCGTGGCTCCATCCGTTCCCAGATACCAGTTTACGGCTTTATTGCTGTTAAACTCACAGTAAATATCAGGCTGGTTCCCGTTCAGGCTCTGCCGGGCCAGTTTTTCAGCAAGAACAATGGGGTAAGCGGTGTTGGTTTTAGTGGCTCCCTGAAATCCAGTCACGTATGAATAGGGGCGAGCTCCACCTAGTATAATCGAGCCGTTGGAGCCACTTCCTAAATCCGTCCAGACGGCATACACGCGAATAGGCACGGGCGAAACGATGATGGATTTCCAGATTTCAACGGCTTGTTGAAAAGCAACGCGGGCACTATCCGAAAAACCCACGTATTCCACCGTAAACTCGGACGTAGTAGCGGTGGTGCGGCCTCCGCGTTTTCTTAAAAATTCGGGTGGGGGGCCAATGCGGCTATCGGCCTGCCCTGTGGAGTAACAAACCGTCTTCTCTGCGGGTAAGAAAATCAGATCTGAAGAAGATTTAGTGCGAATATTTTTCAGTTGAGGCAATTCCTTCTGGGCCCAGGTTAAACTGCCAATCAAAAGAAAAGGTATTAGTAAAAGTTTTTTCATAGCGACAGGATCGTAATCAAGTAAAAATACAAAATGCAGTATGGAATAATAGGAAATCCTTAAAATAAAGTCATAGACTAAAAGGGGTTCGGAACAAAGGTGTATTCCGATTAAATAACTACCCATAACTAAAGCGATTTGAAATAGCTCAGCCAGCCGTGAAACCCGACTCAGGTTTTGTTATTTTTGAGCACAATAATGGATTGAAACGCCACCAGCGTTGATTTTATCAGAAGTATGACGATTGACGAGATACTAAAACAGGTTTGGGGATATGACGAATTCCGGCCCTTGCAGCGAGACATAGTGACATCCGTTTTGGAGGGGCACGATGTGCTGGCTTTAATGCCGACGGGTGGCGGAAAGTCTCTGTGTTTTCAGGTTCCGGCTTTGGCCCGGGAAGGCCTCTGTTTGGTTATTTCGCCATTAATTGCCCTAATGAAAGATCAGGTCGAGAATCTTCGCAAACGGGGCATTAATGCTCAGGCAGTGTTTTCGGGCATGAGTTACCGTCAGATTGATCATACACTGGATGCCTGTATTTATAATGACGTCAAGTTTCTCTACGTTTCGCCCGAACGCCTTCGCACGGAGCTATTCAGGGTACGGGCTAAAATGATGAAGATTAACCTCATCGCTGTCGATGAAGCCCATTGCGTCTCTGCCTGGGGGTATGATTTTCGTCCGCCCTATCTCCAAATCGCCGAGTTCCGGGAGATGTTTCCAAACGTTCCGCTGATCGCCTTAACCGCCACGGCCACGCGGGAAGTAAAGGCCGATATTATTCAAAAACTGACTTTGAAGAACGAGCGGGTTTTTCAGCAGAGCTTTGCCCGCCCTAATTTATCGTATTCGGTGATTATGACGGAAGATAAGGAAGTGCGGCTGAAGAAAATTCTGGACAATGTGTCTGGAAGTTCCGTTATCTACGTTCGCAATCGCCGCCGGACGCAGTTGATCGCCAATGAGTTAATGCGACAGGGAATTTCGGCAACCTTTTACCATGCGGGCTTAAGTACGTCAGATCGGCATACACGACAGGATGCCTGGGTAAAGAGTCGGGTACGGGTAATGGTGGCGACAAATGCCTTCGGAATGGGAATCGACAAGCCCGAAGTACGTACGGTTATTCACGTCGATTTACCGGACACGTTGGAAGCTTATTTTCAGGAAGCAGGCCGGGCTGGACGCGATGGGGAAAAGGCCTATGCCGTAGCTTTAGTGGCCCCGGCGGATGGGAAAGAACTCATCAAGCAAGTCGAACAGCAATACCCTGACCTGGATTTTGTGCGGCGGGTGTATCAGTGCTTGGCTAACTATTTCCGGCTGGCCATTGGCGTGGGTGAGGGCAGTAGCTATGATTTTGATTTGACTGATTTTCAGTCTACGTTCGGACTGGCCACGACAGATACATATTATGCTCTAAAACTGTTGGAAAGCGAAGGATTTATTCAGATGAGCGAATCCTACAATAATCCTTCACGCTTACATTTTCTGATTAACAGTCGGGAGTTATACGATTTCCAGGTTCGGAACGAACGCTTTGATGCCTTTACCAAGCTATTACTTCGGATGTACGGCGGTGGTATTTTCACTGATTATGTAATCATTTCGGAAACCGCTATTGCCAAGGTATTTCTGGTAACCGAAGCCGAAGTAAGAAACCTGCTGTATCGGCTGGCAGAAATGAACATTATTGAATACGATCCTCAAAAAACGAAGCCTCAACTCACGTTTTTAACGGCTCGTTATGATGCAGCGGCTTTACCCCTTTCCAAAAAGGATATTGCGGCCCGAAAAGATCGGGACTTAGATAAGGTACATTCCGTTATTAATTACGCTTACCATACCAACCGTTGCCGAACCCAGGTTTTACTGGAATATTTCGATGAAAAAACGGATTACGAATGCGGCATTTGCGATCATTGCCTGGCCCGAAAGAAAGCCCGGCAAGCTAGAACGGGAGATTCGCAGGAAAAGCAAAGAATTCTCGACTATTTAGCCAACGGAGCCATTACAATTCAGCAGCTAGTCAGTCATTTCGCTCCTAAAAACGAAAATGGATTTCTGTTAACCGTTCGTGAATTGGTTAGTGATGAACTTATTGGCTATGACGCTTTGGGTAATTTGTATCTAAAATAAAAACGAGGCCGTTCATGAACGGCCTCGTTTTTATAGATGCTTTTTCCTGAGTTATAAATCTAAGGTATAAGCAATGCCTAGGTTAAACTGAATGAACTTTGAACCAAAGGTATCACCCCCTAAATCACGGGCTTCTTTTTTGTTCAGTAGTAGATTATAATCTCCTTCCAGAAAAACAGCCAGATTTTGTGGGAGCTTATACTGAACCCCCATCTTAGGAGCAAAGCCAAAAAATGATTCAGACTCCGATTGCTTATTGACCGAAACGCTTGCTAAGTATAAACCTGCTTTCAACCCTACATAAGGCCGAAGCGGACCATCGATAAAAAAATATTCGATTTTGGGTGTAAATGGAATTAACCTCTCCTTAACCGTGTAAGTGCCGGCCCAGCCATAATCCAGCGTAGCTTTTGAGGTCAATAAGCTCGCCTCCAACCCCGCTGCCAGGTTGGGTGAAAGGAAATACCGGGCCTGTATTCCTCCGCCGAAACTGTTTTTGGCCCCCGCTTCTTTAGGGGTAGGAATTGCATAAGCACCATGCACGCCTACCTGTAATTGAGCCTGTACATGTTGAATGCTCACTGAAAATAGAAATAGAGCAACTACTTTCGAAAAAAACTTCATAAAGAAAGATAAAGATTGGTTGACGGAAGTATGTACGAAAAAGTGTTAATCAGAGGATAGAAAAATATAAAAATCATCATTTTCACCTGTAGCTGACGTAAGCCTTGATCTGTACTTAATAGAAAATATTCTTTTGGTTAAATGCAACACTAAACTCCTTCTTAGCGTCTTTAGCCAGTGCCTGATACAATAGATAAGAAATTATTAACACATTTTAACGAATCTTTTAGTTAATAAACTAATATATTCGTTTCAAATAACGAGTACGCTGTCCTTCACAACCTATCCTTTCCGCATGCGACACCTTCTACTGAGTGCCTGCTTCATTCTTTGTGCCTGTATGGTTGAAGCTCAAACCCGATTATCCATCAAGGGGCGAGCCGTAGATACCACCAGCACAGCCCTGCCTTTTACCACCGTTATGTTATTAACGCCCAAAGATTCGGCTCTGGTGAGTTATGCCCGGGCGGATGAAAATGGTCGTTTTGAATTAAAAAATGCCAAACGTGGCACGTACCTTCTGAAAATGTCCTACACGGGTTACTTACCCTTTCAGACGGAAGTAACTCCCGCCGAAGGAGCTGTAACGGATTTAGGTGATTTGAAAATGAAGCCTATTTCCAAAGAGCTTTTTGAAGTCGTGGTGAAAACGGCGAAAGCTCCGCTGAATATTCGGGGCGATACGATTGAATATAATGCCAGTTCCTTCAAAGTGCCACCCGGATCAACGGTGGAAGATTTATTACGTCGATTACCCGGCTTCCAGGTCGAGCAGGATGGAAGCATCCGGGCTCAGGGACAGGAAGTAAAACGGGTGACGGTGGATGGAAAAAATTTCTTCGGCGGCGATCCCAAGACGGCTACCAAGAACCTGAATGCCGAAGCCATTGATAAAGTGCAGGTCTATACCAGCAAAACCGAGCAGGCAAAAGCCACCGGTATTGACGATGGCAAGAAGGAAAAAACGGTGAACCTAGCTTTGAAAGAAGAATTCAAAAAAGGCGGATTTGGTAAAATTAAAGCTGGTGTAGGTACTGACCAGCGGGTAGATGTGCGGGGAAACTATAATAAATTCAACGATAAGCAGCAGTTCGCTGTCGTGGCTTCGGGCAATAACATCAATCAGTCGGGTATGTCCTGGGATGATCGTCAGGATTTTTATGGTAGCTCGCTGTTCCGCTGGGATGAAACCGATTTTGGTTTTGGGGGCGGTATCACCAGTGGCGGTAACAGCGGTGATGGAATCATCATGCAGGGGGGGAACATTATCATTATGAACGGCGGCGGCGGTAGTGACCGTGGTTTTAATAACACGTATTCGGGTGGGGTTAACTATAACTTCGAAACTAAAAAGCGGAAGTTTACGTCGAATTATTACTTCAACCAGCGTCGCAACTGGACCAATCAAATCATTAACCGCCAGAGTATTTTGTCGGATAACGCCTTTGAAACCGACAGCCGCTCCAACGAACATACCCAGAATGATAACCACAAAGTTCAGGTACGTTACGAGGATAATCTAGATTCGCTTAATACGCTGATCGTCCTGGCAAACGGAACAATTAACAATTCTTCTTACTCGCAGGACTTATCGCAGCAAAACCGTCGTTCGGCTACGCAGTTAACCAACCGAACTACTCAGGATAACGGTAACTCAGCCCTGACGTTGAATCTTTCCGGCTCGGCCTTGTACCGCCGGAAGTTCAAAACCAAAGGCAAGAGCTTCGCTGCCAGTGTTTCTTATCTATTAAATAACGGCAATTCGGATGCCGAACAGCGTTCGCTGAACGAGTTCTTTGACCCAACCACGGGTACACCTTTATTTTCCCGCCAACTCAATCTGCTTAATGCCAACCGCAACCGTCAGAATCAGATTCGTAGCAGTTTATCGTACGTACAGCCCATTAGTAAGCGGGTATTCTGGGAGAGTTTCTACAACTTCGGTGTTCGTAGTGATAAAGTAGACCGTGACGTGTTTAACCAATTGGAAGGAAATCTTCGTAATGATTCTCTGAGCCGTTATTACACGAACCAAATTATGCATAACCGGGCGGGTTCGGGGCTTCGTTATAATTACAAAGGCACCAATATCAGTGCAGGGTTTGCGGCTATCAATATGAATATCGCTGGTAAATTTTCAGCCGATCAGAGCTCTCCGAACGTCATGGAAGTTAACCGGAATTATACCATCGTGGTGCCGGGTGTAAGTTTCAATATGGACATGAAAAACAATCGGTACTTATACGCCGAGTACGCCGGAAACGTGGAGCAGCCTTCCATTCGGGATTTGCAGCCGATTATCGACTACTCGAATCCTTTGTACATCTCGCAGGGAAATCCTAATTTGAAACCAACGGTCAACCATGAAGCCTACGCGGGATATCAGTATTTTAATCCTTCTTCGTTTACACGGTTCTTTGGCAATATCAATTACAACTATGCAGTAAATCAAGTCGTTTATAACCAGACCATTGATTCCCTGCTGGTCACCAGAACCCGCCCAGCTAACGTATCGGGAGGACAGCGATTTGGAACGTATCTGAATGTAGGTTTTCCGCTCAAGAAAAATAAGGCCAACATCAGTTTCAACACCAATATTAACTTTAATCGTAATTATACCCTGATTAACGATATAGAAAACCGGACGAATAACAATAGCTATAACTGGGGTACGAATCTGGAATTAACGCCAAGCGAGAAGTTTACGTTCTACGGGAATGCCAACTGGAGTTATAGCAATGTGAGGTATTCGATTAATACTACCCAGAATCAAAAAATCTGGAATCAGAGTTATAGCGGTCAGATGAACGTAAAACTGCCCTGGGAGGCGTACTTCAATGCTACGTTTGACTACCGGCTTTATAAGAATGATCGTTTCGGTTTAAATCAGAACATTCCGATTCTGAATCTGGCGGTATATAAGTTACTGGGTAAGGCTAAGAAGTCAGAAGTACGTCTTTCGGCATATGACTTGTTCCGCAGAAACTTGGGCATTACGCAGGGAGCTTCGGGTAACTACTTCACGCAGACGCGGGTGGAAACGATTACCCGTTATTTCATGCTAAGCTACACTTACAACATGCGGGGTGTGAAGGCGAATATGCGTCGCAATAATGGATTTTAATCAGATTACACATTAACCAAATCTGTCGATGAAAAAGAAATTACTGGTTGTATTCGGTTGGCTCATGGTCATGTGTACGTATGCACAGGCTCAGGAACTGGAGGGAACCGTGACTTACGAGCGAAATACAAGTTATACGAAAATGGTCGCTAAACTCCCTTATTTGAGTCAGGAAGAAAAAGATCGGGCGAAGATGATGTGGGGGAATGAAGAGGGGGATAAGCAGAAAATGAAATTGACGTTTACACCCGATCAAAGCCTCTACACCTACATCGGAGAACAAGGGGAGACGGATGACGGTCGATGGTCCTGGCGGCAGTCTGATTACGTTATTCAGCGAAATTTCGAAAAGCAAACCTTAACAGAGCTTCAGGAATTTGCGGGTAAAACCTATATCATTCAGGATTCCCTAAAAGCCCCCAAGTGGAAAGTGTTGAACCAGTTGAAAGACATCGCGGGCCACATTTGCATGAAGGCAGAAACGGAAGACCTTGTGAAAAACCAGAAGATTATTGCCTGGTTTGCCGACGATATTCCTGTATCAGTAGGCCCTGAGCGGATGTACGGTTTACCCGGAATTATTCTGGAACTGGATTATAACGATGGCGTGAGCGTGATCACGGCTACTAAAGTCGAAATGAAAAAAGTCGATCCTAAAGAGCTGGCTTTACCGAAAATGAAAGGGAAGAAAATCAATATGGCCGATCACGATCGCATCATTAAAGAGCATATCAAAGACAGCATAGGAGCCAGGCGAAATCCTTACTGGGGAGTTAACCTGTGGAATTAAGTCAGTAAATTCAGTTAAGGATACAAAAAGAGCAAAGCCATTTGACTTTGCTCTTTTTCGTAATTATTCGATTTCTACCACGACTCCATCGCTGAGCGGGTGTGCCACGCAGGTTAACACAAAACCCGAGGCAATTTCCTGAGGGGTAAGGCCGTCTTCTTCGTCCATCATTACTTTTCCCGACTGACAACGACCCATGCAGGCCGTGCACATACCCGCCTGACAGGAATAGGGCAGGTCAATATCCATTTCAAGGCCCGCTTCCAGAATGGTCTGGTGTGGTTTTACCTCTACTTTATATTCCGCTCCTTCGTAAATAATAGTTACTTCGCGAGCTTTGAGTTTGCTGTCATCTTCCTCTTCTACCACTTCGCCATGGGTGTCTTTTGAAGGTGCAAAACTTTCTTTATGTACTTGTTCTTTGGGGACTTTCAGAATCGTTAAGGCGTTCTGAACTTCTTCCATCATACCGTCGGGGCCACAGAGGTAATACTCCGCAGCGGGAACTTTAATACCCGTTTCATCGAGTAGACGAATGGCCGCCTGCTGATTGATACGACCCGTACGTTCAGACCAGCTTTTGGGCTGACTTAAGATGTGAATTACTTCCAGACGGTTGCCGTATTCTTCCTGTAACTGCGAAAGCTGATCGCGGAAGATGATATTCGTTTCGGTGCGACTGCCGTAGAAAAGCGTAACCTTCGCCTGAGGCTCGGCGGGTAATGCCGTTTTTAGCATTGACATCAAAGGCGTTACGCCACTGCCTGCTCCGAAAAAGACTAAATGACGTCCTTTGTCGCCACCCCCAAAAGAAAACAACGATTTACTTTTAGCAGGCTTCGGTTCATAGACGAAATGACCCATGGGCTCCATGACTTCGATGACATCACCCGCTTTTACGTGATCGTTGAGGTAATTCGAAACCTGTCCGTTAGGCAGACGCTTCACCGTCACCGCAATGGACGCATCTTTCGTTGGGGAGCTGGACATCGAGTAAGCCCGGCGAAGTTTCTTCCCTTCAACGGTTACGATTAACGTCAGGAATTGACCAGCCTTGTATGGAATGGTTGCATGCGGCGGATGCCAGAAATGTATGGTAACGGTATCTTCCGTTTCACGAACGACTTCTTTAACCGTTAAATGAAAATACTTGCTCATTGTATCGGATCATAACCAGGGCTTTTACTGGTTATTAATAAGGAAAAAAGACTAAATCGGATGCTTTCCTCAGGAAAGTGTTACAAAGGTAAGAGAGCCTACGAAAAAACCCGTCCATCCGGGACGGGTTTAGAAGTTTACAGTTCTTGGTTTACGGTCTTCAGTTGAAAATGTAAACGTTTTGTTGTTTTGAGTTAATGAATCGTAGTAAAACTCTGTAACCCTAAACTCAAAACATAATAACTTTATTTATAGCTAGGGCAGCCGCAGCCTTTGTTTTTCTTTTTGAACAATCCCCACATGAATCCTTTTTTCTTACGATAGGATTTGCGTCGGCGGGCACTGGCCTGTTCCATCTGAACCGTCGTACCGGATGAATAGGTAGATGCCGAGGCGTATTCGGGTAACACCATGGCTCCAATCAAGAGTGTGAGAAGAAGCTTTTTCATCAGATTGTCTAGTTTATAAAGTATTAACGCAAGTTACGCCTGTTTATTTCTTATTGTCAGTTGTCAGTTGTCAGTTGTCAGTTGTCAGTTGTCAGTTGTCAGTTGTCAGTTGTCAGTTGTCAGTTGTCAGTTGTAAAGAGAAAACCCATAAAGGTAAGAGAGACAGTTGAAAAGGGAATCATAACCCCGGAGGGGTTCCATATGGATAGCCCCGGATGATAATCCGGGGAGAATGCCGGAATTGGCCCCGGTCTGGATGGACCCTCCGCCCTGGCTGGTGTCTTCACCAGCCAGTCTGCTAAAGAATAATGGCTGGTGAGAACACCAAACCTTAGCTCAAAACATCAAACCTATTCGCTCAACAGCTTTTTTCCCCCCTGGCTGGTGTCTTCACTAGCCAGTCTGCTAAAGAATAATGGTTGTGAGGACACTAGCCACGGCAGCTATAATTTAGTTCAAACTATCAAATATTATTCGCTCAAAAGCTTTTTCTTGAGGTAATCCGAGGCTTTTTCGAAGGCGTCTTTGGTAGCTTTTTCGTCATAGATCGGGTTACTGGGGTTGGCGAAGGCGTGGTCGGCATCATACATATTGATGTCAATTTGTTTGCCTGCCATTTTCATATTTTTCTCAAACTGTTCTACAAGGGTAGGGGGAATGCCCTTATCCTTTGAACCAAAAAAGCCAATCACGTCCGTTTTCAACGTTTTCAGTTTGTCGATATCCTGCTCGGGGCGGCCATAATACATCACACAGCCTACGGCTTTAGAACCTTCCAGCATTGCAGATTTCAGGGATAACATCCCACCAAAACACCAGCCGATAGACGCGAATTTGGCCTTCGCCCCGCCGTAATTAATTCCAGCTTTCATGATTGCCTCCAAACGCTCAGGCTTCGCCTGACTCATATATTTACCGGCATCTTCGCGGGCGGTGGCTACTTTCCCGTCATACATATCCAAAGCCAGCACGTTTACCTGACCTTCCAACTCATTATAGAATTTTTCGGCTTCCTGCTTAATGTAATCATTGAGGCCCCACCATTCCTGATATACTAATAGATACTTGTTGGAAGGGTTTTTCGCTTTAATTAAAAACCCGCTGGCCGCCTGACCGTCGGGTGCATCCATTTTAATCATTTCACCACCTGCTTTACTGGTGAAGGTGAAAGGCCGGGGTTCGGCGTGCATCGCCTGGAATTCTTTCGTAGAGGCCATCAACTGCATTTCATCAGGACGCATGGCTTCTTTTTTCGTATCGTGACAAGCAGCGTCAGCCTGTTCGCAGCAACTTTGAGCGTAAGAGCTCAATCCACTAGCAACCAAAGTAATGGCAAGGAGTAGCTTTTTCATGCGTTTCTATTTTTTAGGAAAGCCCTCGACAACGAGGTGTGTTACTAGTATAAAACTGCTAAGTATAAAAGATGTTCTGTGGGAGTTTGGAGTTTTGGTTTCGATGTTTGGAGTTTGGTATCCCAAAAAAAATAGCTGGCAGAAAGGCCAGCTATTTTTTAAAGTCTGCTATCAGCTTTAGAGCTGACAGCAAGAGTAACCTAGTTAATAAGTCAATAAATTTCGATAATCCAAAGTTCTGATGATAACAGAAGTTGGCCGGAAGCAACAGAGGCAGTACCAGCTCTAAACACTAAACAAAAAAACATTACCCTTTTTTCAGCTCAAAAATGGTAATCTCAGGGGGCATACCAACCCGACCAGGGTAACCAATATAACCGTAACCTCGGTTTACGTATAATTTCTGATTGCCTTCTTCGTAAAGACCGGCCCATTGTTTATAGCGATATTGAACAGGACTCCAGCGGAAGTACTTGGTTTCTACACCAAATTGCATCCCATGCGTGTGACCTGCAAACTGCACGTCTACCTCTGGGAATTGCGTGCGGACTTGAGCATCCCAATGGCTGGGATCGTGGGAAAGTAACAGCTTCACGGGAGCTTCTTCCGTACCCGCAATGGCTTTTTTCAGGTTACCGTACTGAGCAAAACCGCCCGTACCCCAGTTTTGAATACCAATGATGGCCAGCTTTTCGCCATTCATTTCCAGAAAACGATGCTCGTCAAGTAATAAATCGTAGCCCATTTCCTTATGGACCCGTTCGAGATCTAAAAGGTTCTGACGTTTTTCCTGAAGGCTATTCCACTGGGTATAATCGCCGTAGTCATGATTACCCAGCGTTGAAAATACGCCCAGAGGAGCCTTTACTTTATCAAAAACGTCTTTGTAATCTTTTACCTCAATGGCCCGGTCGTTTACTAAATCACCTGTAAAGAAGACCACATCGGGCTTTTCGCCCATCAACATTTCGATTCCGCCTTTGACGGCTGTTTTATTGAAAAAGCTTCCCGAATGGATGTCTGAAATCTGGGCTATCCGTAGTCCGTCGAATTCGCGGGGTAAGTTTTTAAGCACCAGTGGGATGCGACGGATGCGGTAATCGTGAGCACCGGAAACAATTCCGTACGTAAAACCAATTGCCGGAATGGCCGAAGCTGCCAAAGCCGCTTTGCTTAAAAACTCCGTTCGGGTAATGGTATCCTTTTGTGGATGCGGCTCAGGAGCGATAACGGCCTGTTGCGTTTCCGAGCTGTCTACGGGCGAAGACGAATTGAAGTGAGCCATAACCCAGCGAAACCCGCGACCCAGATCGTCGAGTAATAAGAAGGGAATCATGAAAATCTTTCCCAGATACCCAATCAGAATATAGCTAAAGAGAAAGCCCCGCAAAAGTCTGAACTTGCCCCAAAAATCGCTACCCAGGGTAACCGAAGTAAGTAACATGAATAAGGCTACTACTGGAAAACTCCAGTACAAAATCCGGGCGAAGCGTTGCCAGCCGGGCGAGGCGTGTTGGGTAGCCGTTTTCACGGCTTGAAAGCCATACCAGTCAGCAACCAGCAACACGGCTAATGTTATGAGGAGTGTAAGACTTCTATTCATCGGGAAGTAGTAAGAATCAGTTCTAAAGAGTGAAACAAGCGTACCAGCCGAGATAGTTCAAAAGCCTATATTTTTGGGATGAGCGGTTGGATTGCCGATTGTAGGGTCTATTGGTGCTAACCTTGCGGTTATTGACTAGTATGAATTGCCAATAAGGTAACTTTCGGCAACTAGAGATTTTAGCCTAAGAAGCATAAGTAATCTCTCCTTTTTCTTAAATTGAAGCAGTATTTAGTACCTAACCATAATCTGTTACTTCAAAGTAGTATAATCAATGGGAATTATTCTGATACCTTTTTTACTATCTACGCTGGTTATAGTAATGTATAGTATCATAAAATCTTTTAAACTAATTAGAGGAAATAAAATCTCGAAAAAGAATATTGCCTATTCCTTAGGTAGTTCTTTAGCAAGTTATTTGATTGTTATTATAAGTTATTGGTATGAAGATCAGGTATGGGTCTTTAGTCCTTATTTTAGAATTCCTATACTTGTCATAATTATTCCTTTTATTGGCTGGAATTCATTGAAAAATAATAAAAATCAAGTTTTAAGCTCGTACTCAAATATATTGATTCTTAGTGTAGCATTAAATGGGATTATTGGTATATTATTTAATAACATCAGTTTTGGAATTACGGACTTCTTAGGAATAGAAACACATCATTGATTTATTATCATCACCAATATCGAAAGAAGTAGCATTAGAGATGAATATTTGAGTTTTAAGCTTATACTATCCTATATGAAAGGAATACTGAAAATAGCTTTTATAGGTCTTGTACTTTTACCTCTATTGATCTATTTAAATCCATTTGTGTGGTTTTTACGAGCTAAACGCCCTTATTCTCCAAATTTGGAAACAGAACGGCTGCTTCATACTCTAAATAGTAAGTATGGTATTTCTGCAAATGTTTATAATAACGAAGATACGCTCTGGTACTTCAGAGACGTTGAGACAGGCAAGATAAAGGATCTGGAAGGTTATGTATTAACTGTAGAAGAAGATAAGGGCAATCTGGATAGTAGTATGATGAAACGGTATTTGAATGAATTTCATAGAAATTTTGTACATCGTAATTACTATAATTCTTTTACATTAGAATTAAATTATGGTAAAATTATTTGTGAAGTAAGGAAATAATGAATTTAATGAAGGCTTATAAGTATCAAATAGTATTGTATCTAATCATACTATTATTTGGGATTCAAAATTATTATTTTAGTGAAAGTAATTTTAGTTATTCGTATTACGAAAATATAGTTTACTGCTTTTTTATAGCTTCAGTAGTCTTAGTTTTTCTATCCATTGGTATACTGATCTCCGAAGTTCTCACTACGTTTGAAAGAGACTCTGTTGTTGGTAAAGAAGTGATCTATTTAATAATCAATATACTTTTATATTACTCATTAATGGGAACAAGTTTATACCTTTCAACTCAAATAAGATAAATAATCCAGAATCATTTCCCCATAATCTTCTCCCGGTGAGCCAGTCCCCAGTAATGCAGTTCATCCATTAATTTCTCCAGCGAAAGACCGTGTTCAGTAATGGAATATTCTATCGTTGGCGGAAAGGTATCTTTGACTTCCCGGTTAACTAACTGATTTAGCTCTAAAGCCTTTAATTCCTTCGAAAGCGTCTTATCCGTAATTCCCTGTACGTCTCTCGATAATTCCTTAAACCGCCGGGGGCCGGCAGATAAAGCAAATAAGATCAATAACTTCCAGCGACCTTCCAGTGCTTCCAAAGCATCCTTGATGGATAAATAGGTTTTAGGACAAGGGGTTCCGTTGAGCATGTCAAGGTATAAATGTAATTAGTCGTTACTATCCCATCGGATAGTGCTATCCAATGGGATAGTACTATCTAACGGAAAGCGATGATACCTAATTTTAGCCTGTTCTAAAATAACTAGGCATGAAAAAACAATCAAAGCTATTAAAGATGAGTTTGTGGATGGTTCAAATCTTACTGGCAGTTACCCTGATCTGGGCGGCGACAACGAAATGGGTTCAGCCGATCAATCAATTAGCAACCATGTGGCCGTGGACGGGAGACGTATCTCCTGAATTTGTAAAACTGACGGCCTGTATTGATTTGTTAGGAGGACTAGGTTTGATTGTACCAGGTTTATTCCAGACTAAACCTCAGCTTATAGCTTTCACTGCCGCCGGAGTGGTCGCCTTAATGATAAGTGCTATTGTTTTTCACGTGACCAGAGGAGAAACTTCTTCCGTTGGGTTTAATGCCGTTTTTGCTTTATTAGCCCTGTTTGTTGCTTGGGGTCGTTATCTAAAAACTACCTGATGAAATAAGAGGTATTCATAAAACAAGTCAGGCGACTGAAAGCCGCCTGTTTGTACTTCTATAAAAAAGAGGGAAGAAAGCATTAAGCAGAAGCAATTTCCATGACCATCCGACCTTCGATAGCTCCTTTTTTCATCTGGTCAAACACTTCATTGATGGATTCAAGCGGCGTTGTGTGAACCGTAGCTTTGACTTTACCTTCGACGGCAAAATCAATGGCTTCCTGCAAATCTTTCCGCGTGCCCACAATAGAACCGCGAACGGTAATACGTTTAAGCACCGTTTCGAAAATAGGTAAATCAAAGCTTCCGGGGGGTAACCCGTTAAGGGCAATCGTTCCTTTGCGGCGGAGAGCTGAAATTCCCTGCCGGAACGCAATGGGAGAGACAGCAGTAACCAGCACGCCGTGCATGCCTCCTGCTTCTTTCTGTAAATATTCACCGGGATCCTGATTCTTGGCATTAACCACTAAGTCGGCTCCAAGGCGTTTGGCTAATTCTAGTTTATCGTCGGCTACATCAATAGCAGCTACGTGCATACCCATGGCTTTAGCGTACTGCACGGCTACGTGCCCCAACCCACCAATGCCCGAAATAGCGACCCATTCACCGGGTTTGGTTTCGGTTTCTTTCAAGCCTTTGTACACCGTTACACCTGCACAGAGAATCGGAGCCATTTCAACGAAATTTACGTGGGAAGGCAGCTTCCCTACGTAACGGGCATCCGCAATGACGTATTCGGCATACCCTCCATCTACGCTATATCCTCCGTTTTGCTGGCTTTCGCAAAGCGTCTCCCAGCCCGTAATGCAATGATCGCAACAGCCACAGGCACTGTATAACCAGGGGACACCCACGGCATCACCTTCTTTTACATTCTTCACATCCGGCCCCAGAGCAACTACATATCCTACGCCTTCATGGCCAGGAATGAGGGGTAACTTGGGCTTTACGGGCCAGTCGCCGTCAGCAGCGTGCAGATCGGTATGGCAAACGCCACTGGCAATTACTTTGACCAGAATTTCGTTACGACCGGGTCGCCGAACGGGCATTTCTTCGATGGTTAGGGGTTGACCAAAGGCACGAACAACCGCCGCTTTCATAGTAGTAGGTAGCATAAAGAAGGCTGTTTAAAGAATGGTGGAAATCAATAAGAGTACTTAATAACGATCCTCAAAGTAATGAAATAGAGGCTCTTGCCTGGGTCTTCATTTGTATCATAAAAAGGAACGATTCTATCAATTAAACAGAAAGGTAAAGGCCAGAGGAAATAATATTTGGCGACTCTGCGGTATATTCCTTTTAGATGGATTGAAAGATTATCTTTTTACTTCGCAGAATAATTCGAATTGATTGGTGGAAAAGCTCATACATACGCCGGAAGGAAAAGCCCTGTCTGAAGCTCAGGAAACATTTCAGAAGCAACTGCAACGCATTGAAAAACTGCGGGAAGACCTACAAAATCAGGAAGCCTGGGAAGCCATGGCTCGGGAGCGGGTAATGAATGATATCTTACCTTTGGAACAGGAGGTAATCGAAATTCACGTGTTACGGGTACATGGATTTAATGATGCGTATCATTCCAAAGCGTTTCGTAAAGCTGAAAAAGTGGCTTTGCAGGAATTCATTATTAAGGAATCAGAAGTATTGATTCGAAGGTTTGGTCGGGAAGATCTGCGGGCCATCTATAACGAGCATACGGGGCAGAAGAACGTTTCCGAGAAAGACCGTCTGGTGGAGTTAAAAGAACTATTTTCAGAACAATTTGGAATCAGTTTTGAAGGCATTCCTATTAACTCGGAAGAAGAACTTCGGGCTTATGTGGCCGAAGAAATTGGAAAGCAGCAGGCCCGTCAGGACGAAAAACGGCAGAAGCGGGCAGAAAAAAAAGAGAAGAAAAAACAGAAAAAGGCAGTTAGTAATCCAGAATCCGTACCCGTAGCAATGGTGCCGTTACGGAAGCTTTATATGGCTTTAGCTAAACTTTTTCACCCGGATCGGGAGCGGGACGAAGCTCGGCGGGCGTATAAAACAAAGCTAATGCAGCAGGTAACAGAAGCGTATCAGCAGGGGAACTGGTTTGCCTTACTGAAACTGCAAAGTGAACATTCCGAAGCCCAGGAATTGGCGGATATGCCAGAAATGATCAGCTATAATCAGGCATTAAAGAAACAGGCAGATCAGCTACAAAGTCAGTTGAATGACTTAAGAAAGAATGATTTTCACGCTCGCTTCGTAGCCGAACCCCAGCGGATGGATGTCAAGTTTGCCCAGGAAATCAGAAAGCTAAAAGCAACTATTAAGCAATTGAAAGATGAGGTCAATCGCAATCGGAACTATGAAAATCTGAAAGACTTTATTCGTAACTATTACTAAAGAAAACGGGCCGGAATCAACTGATTCCGGCCCGTTTTCTTCGTATTTACTATCCGTGAACCTCAATGGGTTCCCCGGATTTATTATAAAAGTGGAATTCGGTTACACCCAGCGAGCTGTCCTGAACCAAATTAACCCAGGTGCGGTACTTCAGCCACCACTTCATTCGGCGAGACGGAAAACCGCTCATGAAGAATGAATACAGATAGGGGTGAAGCATAATTCGCAGCCCTTTTTCATTCTGCTTGCTCAGCACGTAGTCCAGATTCTGTTCCACAATATCCGAAACTGCGATGCTCGCTGTAATCTTTCCCGTTCCGCCGCAGGTTGGACAAACCTCCTGGGTCTGGATGTTAAGCTCAGGCCTTACCCGCTGACGGGTAATTTGCATAAGACCAAATTTAGTAAGTGGCAGAATGGTGAATTTCGAACGATCGAGCTTCATTTCTTCCCGCATCACATCATAAATCTGCTTCTTATTTTCGGGCTTTTTCATGTCAATGAAATCAATGACGATGATACCACCCATATCCCGAAGCCGCAACTGACGGGCAATTTCTTTCGCTGCCTCCATGTTAACATTGACGGCAGTGTCCTCCTGGCTTTCTTCCTGATTGGATTTATTACCAGAGTTTACATCAATGACGTGTAAGGCTTCCGTATGATCGATGATCAGATAACCGCCGCCGGGTAAACTGACGGAACGGCCAAAAAGCATTTTTAATTGCTTCTCAATCCCGAAGTGTTCAAACACCTTGTTTTTTCCCTGATGGAATTTAACAATGTTCTGTTTTTCGGGGGCAATCTGAGTGACATACGAACGTACCTCTTCGTACATTTCTTTATTATCAAGCGTAATACTGTCGAAGTTATCATTCAACATATCCCGCATGATCGACGTGGCCCGGCTCATTTCACCAATGACTTTATCCCGGGGTTTGGCATCACGAAGAGCTTTCATTCCGGCTTCCCACTTGGCTAGCAAGCTTCGGAGGTCCAGTTCAATCTCTTCGGATTCTTTTCCTTCGGCTACGGTTCGGATAATTACTCCAAAATTGGGAGGCTTAATGCCCTGTACCAGCCGGTGGAGACGTTGCCGTTCCTGTTTGCTGGTGATTTTTTTAGAGATATTAATCGAATGGCCAAAAGGCACTAGCACTAAAAAGCGGCCTGCAATCGAAATATCGCAGGAAAGTCGAGGACCTTTGGTTGAGATGGGTTCTTTGACAACCTGAACCAGAATAGGAGCATTTTTAGCTAAGACCTTGTCAATCTTTCCATGCTTATCTATTTCCGGCTCCATTTCAAAGCCATTTAACATTCCGTCGCTAACTCGTTTGGCAATAACGTCCTTGGTGAACTTATTCAAGGAGTTGATATTATGGCCTAAGTCAAGGTAATGAAGGAAGGCGTCTTTCTCATACCCAATATCTATGAAAGCGGCATTGAGCCCGGTAACCAGTTTTTTAACGGTGCCCAGGTAGATATCGCCCACAGAGAAGTGCTCTTCAGACTCTTCAAAGTGATATTCAACGATTCTTTTGTCCTGCAAAAGAGCGATTCTATCACCTTTGGGAGTCGAATTGATAATTAATTCATTGCTCACAGGTGATGCTCAGAGGGTTAAGGAATAATAGAATACAGCATCATACCTCCTCGAAAATCGGTAGGGCTGAATCTGTTATTCCGATAGAACAGGAATGGGTGGATACACAAAAAGGCTGTAACTCCATCGAGCCAGCCCAGAGAGTGAAAAATGAAAAGCTAAAAAGTGAAAAGTGAAAAACCACTTTTCACTCTTCACCTTTCACTCAATGTTATTTCTTCTTGTGTCTGTTCTTTCTGAGACGCTTTTTGCGTTTGTGGGTAGCAATTTTGTGGCGTTTACGTTTTTTTCCGCAAGGCATAATTGTAATGAGTTTAATGTTGGTAGTTACCGTTGCCCGAACAGTAGATCTATTCAGAACGAACCGACAACCGTCAACGACGTTAAAAAATTATTTTAACTGTTCCAGGTATTCCTGGACTCCCGCCAGAATGGAGGGATCAGTTTCTTTCTTCCGCACCTCTTCAAGAAGAGACTTGGCTTTTTCTTTTTGGCCCGTTTCAGCGTAGCAGATGCCTAAATAAAACATCGAGCGAGTACTGTTGGGGTGAGTCCGCAGGATTCGTTCAAAACGTCCAACCGCTTTTTCATACTGGTTGGAACGCATCGACAAAATACCCAGGTTAAATAAGGCAGGTTCAAAGTCAGGATCCTGTTCTAAGACCTCACGCAGCATGGCGATACCCTGCATAGGATTCGCCGTAGAAACATAAGTCATAGCCATGTTGGCTTTGGCCTGCATCAGATTAGGGTTCTTATCTAATGCTTTTTGGTACCAATCACGCGTTTGTTGGCCTAGAGTTGCCGCTTTGTCAGAATCAAGGGCAAACGTAAAGGCTTCGTAATACCGATCGCCCGCTTTTAAAAAGTGGTCGATAGAAGGTTGTAATCCAGCAATTTCTCCGGCGAAATACGCTGCACTATCAAACCGGGTAACTTTAGTAAAGAGTTCCACCAATTGCTCAGCGGCCCGAATGCGTTCGTCCGTGGGTTTGCTGGTTGTTTCAAACGTCTGACGAGCTTTATCCAAAGCCTGTCTTTGTTCGGTTGAAACGGGTTGCAGATGAGTTTCAGCTGCCGGAGCTGAAGAGGCAGGTTTTGAAGCTGCTTCTGACTGCGTTGGTACTTTCGTTTCTGCGGCAGCACGTTTATCATCCTTCACAGCAATCTTGGGCAGACTATAAAGACCGCCGATCGAAGCCGCTGCAACAACAATAAGGGCGATAAATGATTTTTTCACAGGAGTAATGTTTACTAAAATTTGGGACCGTTAGAATCCATTCGGATAGAAAGTCACAAATTCAACAACTACCAAAGCAAATCAATTCATTACTTGAATACACTTGTGAACAAAAAGGGCAGAAAGAAAGTAGAAGAGGACAGCTATTTTCTTCCTACCCTGCCTGTTCTCTAACCGAACTGATTAAACAGCCTGGCTAGCTTTTTCAGAAGTCTTTACTGATTCTGTGAATTCCTTCGCTGGTTTGAAGCTAGGAATGTAGTGCTCAGGGATCTCCATCGTTGTATTCTTAGAGATGTTCCGTGCTACTTTTTTAGCTCGTTTTTTGTTTACGAAGCTGCCGAAACCGCGAACGTATACCGGCTCGCCATCCACGAGAGCCTCTTTCACTACGCCGAAGAATGTCTCCAGACTTTGAGCTACATCAGCTTTGTCAATGCCGGTCTTTTCGGCGATTTTTGCGATAACGTCTGCTTTGGTCACTGGGGTAAACTTTAAAGGTTTATTAATTATTTTATTGAGAAAGTGCCTAAGGCTCAAAATTTTAGAGGCACAAAAGTACGGGTTTGAATTCATTTGCAAAACAATTCCTCAGAAAAGTCCTCGATATTTTTTTTATAAATACCTAATAGTAAGGTTTTTAGAAGGTAATTTATGCTAAAAACTAAATAAAAAGACCGGGGCTTTATAGGCTGTTTTAGGCTTTTTCTAACCCATACTGACACTCTGACGTGGCAAAACCTTTGGTCTGGTTCTTTTACTTTTCCGTATTTTAAGCCATGAAATGACCAACGATTTTTTTGCTCCTCAATTACTAGCCTGGTATGATCGTCACGGACGGGATCTACCCTGGCGACATACCACCAATCCGTATTACATCTGGCTTTCGGAGATCATTCTTCAGCAAACCCGCGTAGTGCAGGGCATGCCTTATTACTATAAATTCGTCGAAGCGTTTCCAACCGTTAAAGATCTGGCTCAGGCCGACGAACGCGAAGTATTACGACTCTGGCAGGGATTGGGGTATTATTCCCGGGCCCGAAACCTGCACCGCACCGCTCAGATTATCGTGGAAGAATACGGCGGTGAATTTCCCGGTACCTACCAGGAGTTACTAAAACTCAAGGGCATCGGACCGTACACCGCCGCCGCGATCGCTTCGTTCGCTTTTAATGAATCTGTGGCCGTTTTGGATGGAAACGTGTACCGCGTGCTTGCCCGCATTTTTGGAATTGAAACCGACATCGCCAGTCATGCGGCCAAGGCAGAATTTACGGCTCTGGCTAATCAACTGATTGATCCATCTCAGCCCGCCCGCTTCAACCAGGCCATTATGGATTTCGGAGCGACACAGTGTGTGCCCGTTTCGCCGCAGTGTATGTTCTGTCCGTTTAATACCGTTTGCGAAGCCAGCAACACCGGGCGGCAGGCTCAATTGCCCGTGAAGTCGAAGAAAACAAAAGTGCGGGAGCGTTACTTTCATTACCTCGTTATTGAACACCAAGGCCGGTTTGCCATGCGGGAAAGGCCACCCAAAGATGTCTGGATGTCCATGTTCGATTTCTGGCTGGTGGAAGACGACCGACTGCTGGACTGGGATACGCTGAGCGAACATCCGCCGCTTGAGGCAGTAGCTTCGCAGTTAACGCTCAAAAGCGAATCGCCGGTATATACTCATGTGCTTTCCCATCAGCGGATTCAGGCTAAGTTCTGGCACCTGGAAACCACTTCGGAAAGTAACTTCCCAGCATCCTTGCAATTTCATGAGCTGGACGAAATTGAAAAGTTACCCAAACCAGTCTTAGTCGTTAATTATTTAAACAAGTTAGCGAGTACAAATACTGATTGAGCGGTAAGGTAAGTTATTGGAAATTCTCTTTGATTTGAAGCTTGAATTTCGTAAATTTATATCCAATCTGTTGATAATCAATATGGCACGTACATTCAATAAAGTAACATTAATCGGAAATTTAGGCCGTGATCCAGAGAGTCGTACGCTTCCCAGCGGAGCGAAGGTTACGGATTTTCCCGTAGCTACTTCAGAGTCATATAGTACGAAAAACGGGGAGAAAGTGGACCTGACGACCTGGTTTCGTGCCGAAGCCTGGGATCGTCTGAGTGATGTAGCTTCTCAGTATTTAAAAAAAGGGGATCAGGTATATCTGGAAGGACGTTTACGGATGGAGGAATATACCGATAAAGACGGTAATCAGCGTTCGGCTTTGCGTCTTCGGGTGCTTGATTTACAGTTGCTCAATAATAATCGCTCTGACGAAGGTGGTTTTGCTCCTGTATCTTCCTCTATGTCAGCTCCTCAACAAGCGACTTCGGCTTCACAACCTACCGCGATGCCGACTTCAAATGCGACCCCAACTACCTTTAGTAGCTCTTCGGGCGAAGAGGATGATTTACCCTTCTAATTTAAGAAAAGCATAAAAAATAATTAGCACATATCCGTTAATCCTGATTGTTTTGCAATTCAACCGGGGTTAACGGATACTTTTTTGTTATCTTGGCTTACGTTAGACCAAACGCTTTCCATTTTGGAGCCACATTTGCTCACTGAACCTGTTCTAGGCGATATCCTAGACCCATTCCCTCTTTGGGCACCTCTCGCCAACGCGGTAGGTGCCGGATTCTACATCAGTAACGGACTTATCCTGATTCTGTTACTAGCCGCCTCAGCCCTGGCTTCCGGCTCTGAAGTAGGTTTTTTCTCTCTTTCGCTCGATGCTCGCAATGACATCCGCGATAGTGACCACGCTTCCGAGCGACGCATTGCTAAACTGCTCGACCATCCGCAGTTGCTTCTGGCTACCATCCTGATTTTTAAAAACTTACTGGATATTACACTGGTAACTCTAACGGCAGTAGCTACCAAAGAAGCTCTGGGCGAAGGAGTAGAAGCCTGGGTTAGTATCCTGATTCAGACCGTAGGGGTTACTTTCCTGATTGTATTTTTCGGAGAATTGATCCCTAAAGTGTGGGCTAATCAAAACCCCATTAAGTTTCTAAAAATAACGGCTCCGGTTATAGAAGCGGCTCAGGTTATTTTTAAGCCCATCTCGATTCCTCTGATGAGTATTTCGAATATGATCGAGAAAAGGGTTCAAAGGAAAGGATACACCATTACGGCGGAAGAACTAAGCCACGCGTTAGAAATTACGACGGGGAAGGATACGTCGCTGGAACAAAAGGAAATTCTTCGGGGAATCGTGAATTTCAGCAGCATCTCGGCCCGGCAGATTATGCGTTCAAGGATGGACATTACCGCTTTTGACATTGAGCTGGATTTCCACGAGTTAATGGATAAGATTAATAAGTCGGGCTATTCACGAGTACCGGTTTACCGAGGATCCATCGATAAAATTGAGGGGATTCTCTATATCAAGGATTTACTACCCTACATTGATCAGGACGAATCGTTCAACTGGCAGGAAACACTACGCCCCGTTTACTTCATTCCCGAAAGCAAAAAAATTGACGATTTGTTACATGATTTTCAGGAAAAGAGGGTGCACGTAGCCATTATCGTTAATGAGTACGGAGAAACCGAGGGACTGATTACGCTGGAGGACATCATTGAGGAAATCGTAGGAGATATTCGGGACGAATACGACGAAGAGGAAATTCAGTACACTAAAATCGATGATAATACTTACGTTTTTGAAGGAAAGACTTCACTTAACGACGTAACCAAAGTACTATCGATGGATTCGGAAATATTTGATACCGTCCGCGGCGATAGTGAGTCACTGGGAGGTTTATTACTTGAACTTTTTGGCCGCTTACCCAAAGTAAACGAAGAGGTAACGCATCAGTATTTCACCTTCCGGGTTCTGGCTGCTGATCAGAAACGAATCAAAAAAGTCCGGGTTTCGGTGCTTCGTCCCGGGGCAGAAGTTACCAAAGCAGAATAAGGGTGAAGGACTATCGCCAAGCGTCTATTTTACTTTCAATTATAACCTCAAATCATGGATCGCCGATCATTTGTGAAAAATGCTTCTGTAGCTGCGGCTGGTGCGGGCGTAATGCCCGAAGCCCGCGAAAAACTAACATTCGTACACCACGTTTTTTTCTGGTTGAAAAACCCTGATAACAAGGCTGACTATGACCAGATGCTAAATGCTCTGAAAACTCTGGGAAAATTATCAGTCATTCAGCACGCTCACATTGGTAAGCCCGTAGTGACTGAATTTGATAAGTCTGTTACCGACGGGACGTATTCTTTCTCGGTAATGCTGGTTTTTGCGTCAGCAAAGGACGAACAAACTTATCTTGTTCATCCCGAGCACAAGGCCTTTATCGATAAGAACAACCATTTGTGGAGTAAGGTAGTCGTTTACGATTCCACTCAGATTTAAGCAGGTAAGAAGAAGGGGTTATGAAACACGTTTCATAACCCCTTCTTCTTGTTCGGATGGTTCATTAACCATTATCGGCGAATTCTGGGTACAGCATCATTCCACCATCAATGTATAAAGTTTCGCCCGTTACGTAATCCGATTCATCGGAAGCTAACCAGATGGTAGCTTTGGCTACGTCTTCGGGTTTTCCAATGCGTTTGTAAGGAATAAGGTCCAGCAGGCCAGGTAACTTTTCCGGGTCACTCCAGACCTCTTTATTAATCGGCGTTTTAATAGCTCCCGGACTGATGGCATTCACCCGAATCTTCAACGGAGCCAGCTCCTGAGCAATAGATTTCATAAACATCAGTACACCGCCTTTAGAGGCTGCGTAATTGACATGGCCCGCCCAGGGAATCATGTCATGAACGGAACTCATGCAAATGATTTTTCCAATTGATAGATCTTCCTCTTTTTGATCTTTAGCCTGCTTTATGAATTGATGAGCAGCCTCGCGTGAACAAAGGAACTGACTCGTCAGATTAGTTGAAATTACACCATCCCATTGTTCCAGAGTCATTTCCAGAAATGGGGCATCCATCTGACGGCCCGTATTATTAACCAGAATATCCAGTCTTCCGAACGCTTCTATAGTTTGAGTAAAAAGAGCTTTTACGTCATCTTCTTTGCTGACATCGGCTTTAACCGTAATGCCTGTTCCGCCGAAGCCCTTGATTTGTTCCAGAGCCTCGTCGGCTCCTTCCGAACTTTTGTGGTAGTTAATAACTACGGAGGCCCCTTCGCGGGCCATTTCTATGGCGATAGCTTTTCCAATTCCTGAACTGGAGCCCGTAATAATGGCCACCGAATTGGCAAGTCTTTGTTGTGAGGTCATGCGTTGTGAATAGACAGGGTTATGCTTCAAGAGTAGTCATAGATTTCGTTGCCACATTCCGCCAAGCCCAGCGGCGGGCCATCTCAATGGCAATCTTTAAAGCTTCGCCATGATTACGAATTCCATTGTTCATTAATCGTTTGGCAATCAATAACGCACGTTCCCGCGTAGTGGGAGAGAGCGTGTGAAGTAGTTCATCAGTTTTCATGGCTATCCTATTATATGATGACTCACAAAAAGAAAGGATTATGCCTATTCAGGAAGGGTAATATAAAGGAAAATACTGTGTATTAAATTACCCAAAATAGTATTTTTTTCTATAGATATCTGACTTTCTGATTGATAATCTTATTGGCACAGCATTTGAACCATACATTGATAGTAAACTATTAGTTTAGACTTGCTTGTTTAAGTAATAAAGCTTATTATCCTAACCAACATGGTTGAATAATTCCGCTATCGTTATGAAAAAAATTGTAATTTCATTATTCCTGATTGCCTGTAGTTCTATGGCTCATGCTCAGCTCAGAGATTGGGCAGTTGGAGTGAAAGTAGGTCAACCTACGGGTTTGAACTTACGTAAATATGGCGATCGAAACGCCTTTGATTTGACCGTAGGAACCTATGGCGGTCTGCTGGGTGGTACTACGGATTACCGACAGGGAAAATTGAAAGGCGTGGGCTTTGCTATCAACGCATCTTATCTCTGGTACGCTCCCATTATGAATGATCGACTCTCGCTCTATGGGGGTGTCGGGGCTCAGGTAACATCGCGTCGCTACTATCCCAGCGAGTTTGCTGCTAGCAATGCTTACGTCAAAAACGTTGGTATTGGGCCTACGGCTAACATCGGTCTTGAGATTCTTCCTAAACAAACCCCTTATTCTATCTTTTTTGAGGGAGGATTATACGCAGAGTTATTACCCGCCTTTCTGCACTTCAGCCCACAGTTAAATGCAGGGATTCGTTATAATTTCTAATAGTACTGATCTGTATCATAATTTATCAAATTAATCATTAAGCCTTTATCCAGGGAAAAGCATTAACAGCCATGAAACGTCAACTTATTTTAATTGGAGCCTTAGCTAGTGGATTATTCTTAAGCTCTTGTGCAGGCGTAGATAACTTCTCTAGTAGTCTAAAACGCAGTAACTCGTCTAGGTATGCAAACTCAGACCGTAATCGGGACGATAGACGCGAGGACAGGAAAGAAGAGCGTCAGGAGCGGAAAGAACGCGAAGAACGTCAGGAAGCCCGCGAGGAACGCCGGGAAGAAGCCCGTGATTTCCGGGATGACATGCGAGCAGACGAACGCGACAGCCGTCGATCCGATGATCGTGACAGCAGCCGTAACGACGAAAGAGAGATTCGCAGCGATCGGTACCGGGATGAAGAAGTAAGAGATAATCGTCGGGATGACCGAGATGATCGCCGAAATGAAGATCGGGATGAACGCCGGGATCGTTACGAAGACGAACGCCGGGACAGCCGTCGGGATGAGGACCGGGATCGCTATTATTACAGAAGCAACCGTAACGAAGATCGTTACCGCGATGAAGATAACTACAGTCGCAGAAATTTATCCAGAGAAGAGCTAGACAAACAAGACTTATCCGAAAGAATTCGCGAGCAGATTGAAGATGTGAATGAAAGAATCGGATGGCTCGACGAAAAACAAAAGGGTGAAAGCCGTAAAGAACGCCGCAAACGCGAAGAACTGAAAACCGAGTTAGAAGAAAAACGGATGCAGTTATTCCAGGTGTACTACGATGTTAACCAATCAAGTGGTCGGGACTGGAGAAAAGCGAAACGCGAAAGTAACCGATTCCTGAGCGATGTAGATAAGAAAATTGATGAAGCTAATGATCTTTTAGACCGAGGAAAATAGTCTACAGCAGCAGCGAAAAAAGGACTTCATTCGTGAAGTCCTTTTTTTGTGTTAATTTATTATATGTGAGTGAGTTAAGATAGTTATTAACGAAACAGGCATGACAATTTTATGGAGTAATTCATACCAATAATTCAATCTAACGACTTTAATACTATGGCTAACCAACCTTTAAATACCCCACAAAACGAGAATCCTAATATCCGTAAATTGCTCTTATTTATAGGTGCAGTATTTGTAGCGTTTATTTTGTGGGCCATCTTCGGAAGTTTACTCACGGGTAATAAACCAGATTCACCGAAAGGAGCCGGAGCTGTTACGGCGGGCGATAGTGCTTATGTAACAGAAAGCGATACGTTAAGAACGCAATAAATTAACTAGGGTATGACCAATGATCATATCCTTTTTTTATAGCCAAAGGAGAAAAACAGAAATAGTATTAATTAAAGATTTTTTTATAAAAAGAAGGGGCTCCTGAATCAGTTCAGGAGCCCCTTCTTTTTATAAAGCTAAACCTTAAGCACTCATCAGATAATGATTAACCGTTTCAGGTTCTAACTCTTCTAATCGTTTGATAAACGCCTTCAGCAGACTAACCTGGCTGGTAAGTAAGTGTCTGAGACTATCAGACATATCTTCGCGTAAAGCGTTTTTATAAAGAGTCAGTAAGTTACTATCTACCTTAGCTCTTAAATCTTTTTCGTATGACTCATGATCTTCTGAGGAATACCATTCTGGCGTTGATGCCACATCATAGGACATTCTTCCCCCAAAATTCCACAGTTGATTCACTAATTGTGTTTTACAAAGATTACTGCTAGTGATTCCTCTCATTAAAAAAGGCTTCACCAAAAGGCAATTTACACGTAAAGCAAGTAACTGATAAACGCGACTACGGCCTTCGTGAGCGTTGATAATTGCATTAAGCAAATCGTTTAGGCGGTGGTTTTCAGATCTTTCCATAAAAAGGAACGATTTATAAGCATTAAAAAACGGGATGGATATTTCGATAACCTAAACGTATATACGAAAGACGCTATAGATTTTCAATGCTTATTGTCACTAATATCGTTCCAAGCGGAGCATTTCCTATGAGTTACTGTGCATTTGTTGTAGGGATTCAATGAGCAGTAAATCCTGTTGGATAACTTCCCGGTGGCTAGACAGCAAAGCGTATACTTCAGGAAGGGCTTTCACCTTTTCGTGATCCAGTACAGTTTCATAAGCTTCAATAGCAGTTTTATCACCCGTCTGGCAGGAGCTTAGGATGCTTTCCCGATCTTTCCCTACTATTTTCGCTTTGAGGTCAAGCCAGGTCTGATGCAGTTTTCCTGCCGTAGTACCTGAATCTGAAGGAGTCTGGCCATAATGCTTAACAATTTCGCCTAACTGATCAGCAAATGATTCACTCTCTTTAACAAAGGTGGAAAAGAGGCTTTTCAAATCCAGATCTTCAATATCCTGAGATGCTAGTTGATACCCATGCGTTCGATCATTGTTGATCTTAACCAGATTGTCTAAATCGTCGATTAATTTTTCTACTTCCGTTGCCATTGATTAGATAAGATTAGAGTTGAAGAAATGGAGTGATATACATTATCAAAATGCCGGGTGAATTCGGTTCTGCTGATCGGCTTCCGAAATAGCCGTGGGAACAGGCATTACATCTTCCTGAGCAGGAAGGCCTTCGGGCGTTTCGCCAATTTCATCGGGAGTCACCTCTGGAACATCTGTCAGCGGTGGCGTCTCTACGGGAGCTTCGGGAACCGAATCAGGAATTTCCTCTGGAGCGTGGGGCTGGTCAGGAAAAGTTCCTGGAATATCAGGCGTTACCGGATCAATTTCAGGCAACTCAGGTGTGGCAGGTACTTCCGGTACTGATCCTGGAAAAATAGCATTAGGACGAGTAGCGGCATCTTCTTCCTTACGGGTTTCCTGTGGATACGAAGATTCATCTCCCAAACCTAGATCGCCTTCATTTTCTTCCATTGACTTTTCTAGTTCCAGTTCCTGTGCGGTTTCAGAGGGTGTATCCGTATGAATACCAGAGGATTTTTCTCCGGGTAGTGGACGAGTGAGTTGTTGCGTTTCCATGGATAAGAGGTATATTTAGTGACGTAATCAACTAGCGAAAAGGATATGCCATTGCAGGAATTCCCAAAATGGGGAAAAGTAACTCTGGGTTACTGCAAGGCATAAATGGAGGTATTATTCTTTTATTAATCGCTCAAAACCCTTGGAAACTATGGAAAATCAAACATCTCAAACACCAGAACCCACGGTTGAAAAATTTCTGGAAGAAGTAGAAAAGAAAGAACCTGACACGAATAATGCTCAGGAAAAGGATCAGTTTAAAGAAAAAAGAGAAAACGACTCGGAATTTCAGGAGCTAGCCGAACAGGAAGAAGAAAAAGCCCGTGAAGCTGAAAAATTCGTAGGAAGCTGATTAAGAATAGATCGCTGGTAACCTCTTATAAAACAGACTCGTCCCCTTGGGCGGGTCTGTTTTGCTTTCTAAGAAAAGTCTAATTATCTATTTCTCTTAGTGGGAATTTTTCAAACGAAGAGTCGTAAACAAGTTTAAGAAATATTTTTCCTTGATTTTACAGATAATAGTCTGTGAACTAACAAGTTATGTCATCTTTAAGTAAATTCATGAATTTGATAAGACCTTGAGAATGAACTCAAATACAGAGAAATTATTTATTTATTCTATCTGATTTATAGACATTGTCTAATTTTGTCGGATAGAATAAATAATGAGCAATACGAAGGGATGGAAAAATTAGTGGACGGTATGAACAATGAAGCGTTAATTCAGGAGTTAACCCCCCAGCTGGAAGCCCTTAATCCGGCTGAAGCCATCGAACTCCTTACCCGGCAGTTTCCCGGTAAAGTAGTTTTTTCTACCTCACTAGGTCAGGAAGATCAGGTGATTACGGATTTTATCTATCGTAATAACTTGCCCGTACGAGTTTTCACGCTCGATACGGGTCGTTTATTTCAGCAGACCTACGATTTGCTCGATGCGACGCGGGCCAAATACAATCATTCCATCGAAACCTACTTTCCCAATACACAACGGGTAGAGGCGTTAGTGCAGGAAAAAGGCTTTAACAGCTTTTATTACTCCGTTGAAAATCGGAAGGAATGCTGTTTCATTCGTAAAATTGAACCCCTGAAACGGGCTTTGGCTGGTGCCGAAATCTGGATTACGGGTTTACGGGCCGAGCAATCCGAAAACCGGGCTGACATGCCTATTTTGGAATGGGACAAAGGAAATCAGTTAATAAAGTATAATCCGCTGATTCACTGGACTTACGATGAAGTATTAGTGTATTTGGAGAAATACCGGGTTCCTGATAACCCTTTGCACCGTCAGGGATTCATTAGTATCGGTTGTGCCTGTTGCACGCGGGCCATCGAACCCGGCGAACATCCCCGTGCCGGTCGCTGGTGGTGGGAAGAGTCTAAAAAAGAGTGTGGATTGCATTCGGCGTAAGCCGCTTACTTATATATAATGATGGATCTTACAGGATCTGTTTAATCTGAAATTATACCCTAATGAGTTCTTTTGGAGATAAGTCACTGATTCCGGCTTCGGCTCTCGAAAATCCGATTTTCCCCCGTGAGCTTGAAGACGAGGCCATTTACATCATGCGGGAAGTGGCCGCCCAATTTGAGCGTCCCGCCATTCTTTTCTCGGGTGGTAAAGATTCTATTACCTTGGTTCGTCTGGCTCAAAAAGCCTTTTACCCCGGCAAAATTCCTTTTCCTTTAGTGCACGTGGATACAGGTCATAACTTTCCCGAAACCATTGCTTACCGCGATTGGCTGGCTAAGGAGGTAGGAGCCGAGCTGATCGTTCGTTACGTTCAGGACTCCATTAATCAGGGTAAAGTACAGGAAGAAACGGGTAAGTATGCTTCCCGGAATGCTCTTCAGACGGTAACGCTGCTGGATGCCATCGAAGAATTCAAGTTTGATGCCTGCATCGGTGGAGCTCGCCGGGACGAAGAAAAGGCTCGGGCGAAAGAACGGATTTTCAGTGTTCGTGACGATTTCGGCCAATGGGATGCCAAACGTCAGCGTCCCGAATTATTCGATATGCTCAATGGCCGGATTTCAGTAGGTGAAAACGTTCGCGTATTCCCAATTTCCAATTGGACGGAATTAGACGTTTGGAATTATATTAAGGAAGAAGGGATTCCATTACCTTCCATTTACTTCTCGCACCAACGTCCCGTTTTCGAACGCGATGGCATGTTATGGGCCGATTCAGAATTCATTAATAAGGATACGGATGAAATTCCTTACGAAGCCACCGTCCGTTTCCGCACGGTAGGCGATATGACCTGTACGGCAGCTGTTCTTTCTGAAGCAACGGAATTAGATGACATCATCGGAGAAATTCTTTCCGCAGAAATTTCGGAACGCGGAGCCCGGATGGACGATAAACGTTCGGAAGCGGCGATGGAGAAACGTAAACAGCAGGGCTATTTTTAATCCCTTCCTATATATAATAAGATATGGTTGCATTTTCAGCTAAACTGAGAATGCCGAATCTGGCGGGAAAATTAACTCTCGCAATTCTTAATCCTTCCTATGGACATTTTACGAATAGCTACTGCGGGCTCGGTTGATGATGGCAAAAGCACATTGATTGGCCGCTTATTATACGAAACGCAATCCATCACCCGAGATAAACTGGAAGCACTCGAAGCCGCCAGTAAACGCAAAGGACTGGATTTCCTGGATTTATCCTTATTAACCGACGGTCTGATTGCCGAACGTGAGCAGGGGATTACCATCGACGTAGCTCATATTTACTTCAGCACGCCTACTCGCAAATACATCATCGCCGATACGCCGGGTCACTTTGAGTATACCCGTAACATGGTAACAGGTGCTTCAAATGCGAAAGTATCGCTGATTTTGGTCGATGCTCGGCACGGCGTAGTAGAGCAAACCTTCCGCCATTTTTTCATTTCGTCTATGTTACGGATTCCTAAGGTAATCGTCTGCGTGAACAAAATGGATTTGGTAGGATACAGTGAAGAACGTTTCCAGCAAATCAAACAGGAGTTTCAGGACATTGCGGCAAAAGTGCAATTTTCAGGTCAGGAAATTGAGTTTGTACCCATCTCTTCTTTATATGGGGTAAACATTACCAAAAAGTCTGACGAGATAAGCTGGTATTCGGGAGTTTCTTTGTTAGAGACACTGGAAAAATTCGATGATCAGGTAAAGACAGACTCCAGCCATGCAGCTCGATTCCCTGTTCAGTACGTCGTTCGTCCTAAAACGGAAGAGTATCACGATTATCGCGGATACGCTGGACGAGTAGCCAGTGGAACCTTTAGCGTAGGAGATGAAATCGTGGTATTACCCACGGGGCAACGCTCTAAGATCTCATCCATTGAGAAATTTGACCAATCCTTGCAGCACGCTCACGCCCGCGAATCGGTAGTAATCAGTCTGGAAACAGACGTAGACGTATCACGGGGTAACATGTTAGTAAAGGCGGGTGAAGAGCCTACGCAACTGCGGGAAATTTCCGCTCAGGTTTGCTGGCTGGATTATCAGGCCTTAACACCGGGTAAAACCTTATTGCTCCAGCACGGTATTAATGATACAAAAGCAAAAGTGCTGGCTTTGGAAGAGCTCATTAATGTTCAAACGTTGGAAAAAAGCGAGAACCCGGCTCAGCTAAAGTTGAATGAAATCGGTGGGATCCGCTTGAAGGTAGCCAAACCCATTTTTGCCGACGCCTATCAGGAAAATCCCTCCAACGGAGCCTTTATATTAATTGATGAATTCTCGCACGCAACGGTTGGCGTGGGATTTA
>NZ_JAVIYT010000001.1:0-2500 GCF_031453245.1 Siphonobacter sp. SORGH_AS_0500 | reverse complement strand
CCCTACGAGTTGCGGTTACTGGCCAGGTTAAGTATTGAAGATACGGAGCCGAAGCGAAAGCGAGTCTGAAAAGGGCGAAACTAGTCAGTGGCTGCAGACGCGAAACTTTGTGATCTACCCATGACCAGGTTGAAGTGTCGGTAACACGACATGGAGGACCGAACCAGTTGACGTTGAAAAGTCTTTGGATGAGTTGTGGGTAGGGGTGAAAGGCCAATCAAACTGAGAGATAGCTCGTACTCCCCGAAATGTTTTTAGGAACAGCCTTGGGATAGAGTTATACGGAGGTAAAGCTACCGATAGGACTAGGGGGAGTCAAATCCTACCAAATCCTGACGAACTCTGAATGCCGTATAATATGCCCAGGAGTGAGGGCTGGGGTGCTAAGGTCCCAGTCCGAGAGGGAAAGAACCCAGACCATCCGCTAAGGCCCCTAAATCAGGGCTAAGTTGAACAAAGGAGGTCCGACTGCAGAGACAGCCAGGATGTTAGCTTGGAAGCAGCTATTCATTTAAAGAGTGCGTAACAGCTCACTGGTCGAGCGGGGCGGGCATCGATAATAAACGGGCATCAAGTCTTGTGCCGAAGCGATGGAAGTAGTAATACTTGGTAGGGGAGCATTCTCAGGACAGTGAAGGTGTCGCGGCAAGCGATGCTGGAGTGCTGAGAAAAGCAAATGTAGGGATAAGTAACGATAAGAAAGGTGAGAAACCTTTCCGCCGTAAGGATCAGGATTCCTCAGCTATGCTAATCAACTGAGGGTTAGTCGGGGGCTAAGGGGTTAGCGAAAGCGAAGCTTCGATGCACAGCAGGTTAATATTCCTGCACTTACACTGGTGCGAGACAATGACGGAGCATATGGGTTCCTACGTACGGACGGAAGTGTGCGTGGAGCTGAGCCCGCAAGGGCAAGGCGAAGGGACGAGTATTCTTCCAAGAAAAGTTGTTTAGCTATAGCCAGCCGTAACCCGTACCGTAAACCGACACAGGTATCCGGGTAGAACATACCAAGGCGCTCGAGTGAATCACGGCTAAGGAACTCGGCAAATTAACCCTGTAACTTCGGGATAAGGGGAACCACAGCGATGTGGTCGCAGAGAAATGGCCCAGGCGACTGTTTAACAAAAACACAGGGCTTTGCTAAAACGAAAGTTGACGTATAAGGCCTGACACCTGCCCGGTGCTGGAAGGTTAAGAGGGGATGTTAGTCGCAAGGCGAAGCATTGAATCGAAGCCCCAGTAAACGGCGGCCGTAACTATAACGGTCCTAAGGTAGCGAAATTCCTTGTCGGGTAAGTTCCGACCTGCACGAATGGTGTAACGATCTGGGCACTGTCTCAGCCGTGAGCTCGGTGAAATTGTAGTAGCGGTGAAGATGCCGCTTACCCGCCACGGGACGGAAAGACCCCGTGAACCTTCACTACAGTTTTGCACTGACTTTTGGTAACTGGTGTGTAGGATAGGTGGGAGGCTATGAGTCGGTGTCGCTAGGCATCGAGGAGCCAACGTTGAAATACCACCCTCCGGTTGCTGGGAGTCTAACATTAGATTGGACAATGCATGATGGGTAGTTTGACTGGGGTGGTCGCCTCCAAAAAAGTATCGGAGGCTTTCAAAGGTACCCTCAGCACGCTTGGTAACCGTGCGTAGAGTGCAATCGCAGAAGGGTGCTTGACTGTGAGGCAAACAGGCCGAGCAGGCACGAAAGTGGGAGATAGTGATCCGGCGGTTTCCGAATGGAAGGGCCGTCGCTCAAAGGATAAAAGGTACTCCGGGGATAACAGGCTGATCTCCCCCAAGAGCTCACATCGACGGGGAGGTTTGGCACCTCGATGTCGGCTCGTCACATCCTGGGGCTGGAGAAGGTCCCAAGGGTTCGGCTGTTCGCCGATTAAAGTGGCACGCGAGCTGGGTTCAGAACGTCGTGAGACAGTTCGGTCCCTATCTGTGGTGGGCGTTGGAATTTTGAGAGGGCTTGACCTTAGTACGAGAGGACCGGGTTGAACCGACCGCTGGTAGACCAGTTGTTCCGCCAGGAGCACCGCTGGGTAGCCACGTCGGGTGAAGATAAGCGCTGAAAGCATCTAAGTGCGAAACTTGCCTCAAGATGAGAATTCCTATGAGAGCCGTCAGAGACGATGACGTTGATAGGCTACAGGTCTAAAGTTGGTGACAACAAAGCCGAGTAGTACTAATGCCTCCAAGACTTCTTTTTAAATTAACTTTATTGCTACTTAGGTATACTTTTCTGTTTTTCACATCACGTTCAAAAGAGGGAACACCTCGATAGGCATCGGAAGCTGACTCTACGGAGTCATCAACCAAAAGAGCCAATGGCGATCATAGGGCGGGTGTTCACCCCTTCCCATCCCGAACAGGGCCGTTAAGCCCCGCTCCGCCGATGATACTGGGTTTACCCCCGGGAAAGTAGGTAATCGCCTCCCCCTTATATTCTAACGACTCCTGCCGGGATGCAGGAGTCGTTTTTACTTTTATCCCT